>DWUV01000032.1 GCA_019120595.1 Candidatus Mediterraneibacter tabaqchaliae
CGCACAGGGACGATCCGGGCTGATCACTCTTGCCTCCACCACATCTCCCAGATTTCTGGAATTGGCGACTGTATGGCTGTTCTCAAAGGACATCCACTCCCGTGCCGGCACACGGCAGGACCAGACCATGCCCTCTGCCTCAGCGGTCAGCTCTTCTGTCGTCCCCTGGAGAATGAAGCGTCCTTTTTTCATGATGATCACCTGGTCGGAAATATACTCAATATCCGATACGATATGCGTGGAGATAATAATGATCTTATCCTGCGCCATCTCTGCGATCACATTTCGGAAATACGCACGTTCCTTCGGGTCAAGCCCGGCGGTCGGCTCATCCATGATCAGGATCTTCGGATCGTTCAGCAACGCCTGCGCGATCCCCAGCCTGCGCTTCATCCCGCCGGAAAAGGTGCGGATCTTCCGCTTCATATCCCCCTCCAGACTGACAAGCTTCATCAGTTCTCTTGTCCGCCTCCTTGCATACCTGGGATCCAGCCCTTTGACCGAAGCGATGTAAAGCATAAAATCCTCCGCCGTAAATCCGGGCGTGTAACCGAACTCCTGAGGCAGATATCCCAGCAGATTCCGAAACTCCTCCCCCATCTCTATGTTATTCTTCCCGTTTATCTTTACCTCTCCGGATGTGGGCGCTACAATCCCGCAGATCATCTGCATCAATGTCGTCTTTCCCGCCCCGTTCGCCCCGAGGAAACCGTAAATTCCCTCTGTCAGCTCTGCGTTTACATTCTCTACTGCGATCCGGTTCTTGAATTGTTTAGACAATCGTTCCAATGTTAATCTCATCCACATTTCCTCCCATACGTTTTACAAACTCCACTGTCTGCCAGACTGCCCCCGCCAGCGCCGCCGCCCCGGCAAGCAGCCATACAGAAGCTGTATCCGCATCATAGATCTGCCATCCCATAGACTGTATCACCAGGATTCCCCCGGCCAACAGTACTGCCCATGCCCCGCAGTAAAAGACAGCGCTTTCCTCCCTGATTTCCTGAAAGATCAGCATACATCCCATGCACATCAGAAGATAAGGGACTGTGCTGTACAAAAGCACCTGCCATGCAGCTCCTGCACCTGAGACAGCCATCACTGCCGATACAGCCCCGATCACAATGACATCAATCATTCCGAATAACGTCAGGCGGGACAGAAATACATGGCGAAGTGAATATTTTGCCGTCATCTGGATCTCGATGATCCCGGGCTGGAAAAGTCCCCACAGATCATTTGCATTGATCAGGCACAGAAGAGGACCTGCAAGGGAGATAAAAGTCCAGAACCAGGTTTCCGACCATATGAGACTCTTCGGCAGATATACTGCCATAATCAGTGCTATGCCCACTTTCAAAAGCCATGTATGGGGACGGACGAAGCGGCACTGGTCAAAAAAGAACTGCCCCATGGTCATTCTCTCTGCCCTGATGCGGCTGCTAATTCCGTCCTCCATGCTGCGTGCTCTGTATATAGTCTCTTCCAGCGCCTTTTCTCTGTAAGCAGGGACTGTATATCTATCCAGTTTTTGTTTTAGTTTTCGGTCCATCATTTTCCGCCTCCTTTTTCAAGTCTGCGCTTCAGCTCTTTTTCAGCTGTTTTCAGACGATAGCGCACCGTAGACGCCGGCATGCCCATCACGGCTGCAATATCTTTGATCTTCAGATCCTGATAATACCGCAAGAGCACGATTTCTCTGTCCGGGGATTCCAGAGCCACAAGGGCTTCCCGAATCTCGACCCGCTCTGCGGCATATTCCATATCTGAATCCGGCATGGGCTCTCCTTCTGCGCCGAGATCCCTCTCCACAGGGATTTCTCTGGGCTTCCTGTAATGATCCCGGATCACATTTCCCGCGATCACATACAGATAATTTTTTATTTTCCCATATTCACGGTAGCGCTCCACGTTTCTTAAGAATCTGAGGAACGTCTCCTGGGTAAGATCCTCGGCAGTCTCCCTGTGCCCCAGGTGACGGAAGCAGTAAGCGTAAATATCCGCATAATTCTCCCTGATAAGCCTGTCCCTATATTCTTCATCATAAATGATCCGATCCGGTGATCTGTAATGAAACACGTGCGATTCCTTTCTGTAAAACTGGGTAATAAAAACAATTTGAAAGCTTTCTGTAAAGTATAACGGATGAAACGGAGAAAAAAACAAGACATGACTTAAATTTTTTAAGATAGCATCAAAAAGAAGCTGTCAGGAAATACTCCCGCACAGCTCCTTTACAAACTCTCTGTAATTCAAGTGTCAGATTTGCCTTCTGTCAGCTTCCTTCCTTTTTTTATCAGGTCTTCCAACGTATACGCAGGGTACACGCGAGTCTCCCCGCTTTCCGGATCTGATTTTATAATCGCCTTTGTTTCGGGCAGATAGGTTTTCATTCCGGGAATCGATGCAGTCTGAGTCCATTCCTCCATGGATATTCTTAATCCCTGCGTTTCGCCTGTCAGATCCCACAAATACATGATTTCATCTCCGCTCTCTTCCAGTACGTCAAATTCCGAATGTTCTCCCGCTCCTTGCAGGTGGAAGCTGCCCTCTTTTTTTCCGTTTTCCGTATTATAGACCGAAACTGTGTGGGCATCATCCCACACTAGTATATAGCGGTCTTCTTCGGTAAACCTGATCTCACGGATCATCTCCGCAGAGACATCCATTTCAATCTCCTGTTCCATTTTTCCATCCTCTGTATTGTAGATTCTCAAACAGCCGTCAGGATCCGCAGAAGCGAACCATGGTCTGACTCCACCAACGCATACAGCAGGACTTTCTTCCTCCCGGCAAATGCCTGCAATAAAATTCCACTCTTCCTTTTCCAAAGAAAAGATCGCATAACCGGAAAAATCATCGCCCCCAATATTTTCGTACAAAGTTACAACAGCACAGCCATTTCCGCCTATATGAAGGCATACGTTTTTGGGATCATCCAGATCACTTCCATAAATACTTCCCTCATAGGGAAGTACTGTACTTTTTTTCTCCTTTCCATCCACCCACCATGACAGAACATAGTCATAATTTTCCGAATTCAGGTCAATGTCAGCTGAAATCACAGGACTGCCCGGAGCCGTACACATATGACGACCGCCGAACTCATCCAGATCTTCATATCTGTAAAAAATTCCGTTCTCCATATCATAGACCGACTCGCTGAAAATCAGCTCCTGCCCATCGGCAGAAAAGCCAAAAAACTCCATCCTGCTGATATCATCGTAATCCTCCGGTACCTCTGCCGATGATTTTGGTATAAATGTGGAAGCATCCAGAAACCACAGCACATCGTCATACAAATTCGCTGCAAGGATAATATCTCCTGACGGGAACGGATATATCCGATCCCAGCAATGTGTATAGTCAGAAGATATTTCTCCATTTTCGTCCGATATGGGAACCGTGTAATTCTCATCCATTGTTTTTCTTAAGATGACCACACTGCTGCTGTCATCATCCGGGATACCGAATACAAATTCTCCTTCCAGAACTCCACCTGACAAGGCATAGTTCAGGTCAATGCCGCTTGTCCAGGAATCTCCATACTCATTTCTAAACTCCAGGGAATTGATATTAAGCGTACCGCAGCTTCCGTTTTCCATAACCACCCGAAAATCCAGTTCTCTTCCATCTTTCCAGTGTGCGCTCTGTACAGGAGCCGGCAGATTGTGTACGAGTTTAGCCTCTCCCGTATGGAAGCTGAAATAAATTGCACAGGTATCATAAAAACAGACAGCCGCATCTTGTCCCATGAGATATAACGGCGACTCATCGTCTTCCACCAGTTCCATGTTATACGAATTCCGAATTGTAAATTTCATTTCCGTACAGGAATATATTGCAAATTCCATGCTTTTTTCATATATGTCTGTATATTCCGTCCAATATAAAAAAAGATCTTCCTCCGTGCAGAATTCTATCCGGATCTCTTCTGAAAAACGCCCCTGCACTGCATAGTTTTCTTTTCCGATAAGTTTTCCATCAGCGGTGTCGAAGACCCATATTTCAAAACGATCCTCTTCATAATAATCAATAACAGCAGCAAAAAAACTCCCATCAGGTGAAAAACAGACATCTGAGACAGAAGTCCCTTCATCAACTATTTCCATATTCTCTGTCTGCGCCAGAATTTTTCCGGTAGAGGCAGAATAAAAACTGATCTTTTCATCTTCCTCTTCACCTTCTGTTTCATACTGTTCATACACAGCTATCATTTCCCCGTCTGGCGAAGCCGCTTTCTCAATGGATGAAATTTGTTTATAGTCAATACGATTCTCCTCTGCTCCGGTCCTCGTATTCAGGAGAATCATTTCCGAAAACCCGTCACACAGAACCATATTCCCATTTTCCGGAAGAAAGAGCACACCCTGCTCTCCTTTTACTTCCTCCAGCAGTCTCTCCCATTTGCAGATCCCTTTTTTTCCGTCATATCCTCTCACACAGCCAAATTCATCAACGGTGACAGCCAGACTGCCGTCTGATGACACTACAATATCGGCTATTGGTGTATTCTGCCGAATCATACAGTCCACACGCATCTCTTTGTCACAATATGCATAAAGAGCGTTGCTCAGAGCATACTCAGCCGCGGCAGACGCCGGACGCCTGTCATCGTCCCCCTGCGGCAGTGCTGCCAGCGCACTCTCCACTGCGGCATAACGGTCCCCATCCTCCAGGTACTGCGCACTCAGCAGAGCGAGCGCATATGACTCATTTTTCTGTGAATGACGGTATTGTTCTTCGATGTCCGCATTCTTTTTTACAAGCATGCCTGCAAATACAGCAGCGATCACTGCGGCTCCTCCCAGCAAAGCTGATATTCTCTTTTGCCGGTATCTTTTCTCACGCTGCCACAGAGCGTCATATGGGCATCCAAGTATAGCCGCCGCAAGGCGTATAAATTCATTTTGTAATTTTCTCAGGACAACTGCCACATTATCTCCTGAAATGTTTGCTGCAAGCGGCTCCACCTCCCGCATTGATCCATCAGCCGAATCGCGCTGATGTGTCAGTAACTCAGGGAAAGACTCTTCCGGCGTACCGTACGCAAGTACGGCAAGAATATGACTCCCGTCATGATGCTCCTGAAAATACTCAATCTCTCTTCTGACCCACATGGACTTTGGTGTCTCCGGGGTGCAGATCACAATCAAAAAATCAGATCTATCCAAAGCTGTATAAATATCAGCATTAAGGTCGCTGGAAATAGGCAGTTCATCCTCGTCACGGAACACCTTTCCCAGCCTCTTTGCTCCATTTTTTCGGAACCTCGATGGTACGCGGTAATGTTCCAGCAATCGATGCAGTCTTTTGGCTACTGCAGTGTCAAGTTTCATATGTCTGTAGCTGATAAATGCAATATAACGGTTATCTGTCATGATTCTTGCTCTCCTGTCGTTCAGCCATCTGTCCTCACGGTCATTTTTCCGGAAAATCCTGTGTCTGCTGGCAGGTCAATCCTGATTATTACTCCGTCTCGCAGGACTTCGATCCAACGGTCCTGCCCCTGGTCCAGCAGTCTGGAAAAATGGTTTTCCCCTGCGATCCGTTTTCCCCGCACGCCAATGATCAGGTCTTTGACCTGGAGTCCGACCGCCTGTGCCTCTGTTGTCACCGCAGTGACTTCGATCCCGCTGTCCACTGAAATATTCTCAAGGAATTCATTCAATACAGTCTCATCAATTTGCCCCCTCCAGGAAAGTGCACTCGCGGAAGTCATCCATGTGGAGACTGTACTTTCGATCACATCCTCCTGCGCACCCATCTCCTTCAATCCGGCGATCGTTTCATCTGCCTTTGCAGCCGCATTTTCTGCATCCCCGGAAAGCAAAGCCATGGTAATCTCTGACCCGGCAGTCACTGTACTCATATAGGGAAACTGTCCCGCTGAGAGAAGATCATCCATATACTCCGATGTTCCGCTCTCGAGAAGATCCGCCGTAACAATCATCTCCAGCGCCGAGCAGTATTCCACTAGTTCATCCGCAGCCTCCAGATCATAGGGATCCTCAAGGATTCTTTCAACCACACTGAAATCCACATCCTCCAGGGAAGCGGAGCCCAGACTGCGGTACGCCTTTACAAGTGCTTCATCTGCCAGTAAAGTCTGGTCAAAAGTATCAAGAAAATTTGTGTGCAATTCAGTATAGACAGCCTCTCCCTCTCCTGCTTCCAGCAGAGACTGCTCTAAAAGAGTGATATACGCCTCCAGCCCTGACACCAGCCGCTCCTCCATCACGCCCTTCGCCGCTATCCGGTAGCCTCTGTAAAAGTAATCCATCTCAATTACACTAAAGTCCTGCGTCCCGTCCAGCATCTCCTGCCAGAGGCTGTCACACCTTGCAAACCATTCTTCTGTGCCATAATCCTCTGCTTCAAGAAGTTCTGTGACGCGGTCTGTAAATGTACCGTTTCTCCCGCCTGTTTCCTGATTTCCCTCTGAATCCTGCTCCCCCTGTGTTTCCTGTACTGTCCATCCGGCAAATTTCTCATCCCAGCTTCCCATAGTAAAGCCGGAGGATTCCGGATCTTTACAGATAATCGCGTTTCCTGCTTCCAGATCTAAACAGCACAGCTCTCTGAGGAACTGCATTGCTGCTTCATCCGCCTCGGGCATCCGGATCTGCCGTGAGGTTCTCGTATCCCCGCAGCTCCACAGAAGCGCTCCGTTTTCATCAAATGACAGCGTATCAACAACGTCCTGTTCTTCAAAAGAGGCTGTCAGGATTCCGTTCCGCAGATTGTAGAGTTCAATACTTCCTCTCTCTGAAAAAGCGCCCTGTCCAGTTTCTTCCAAAACCGTTGTGACAGCGACAGCGAGATAGATCCCCTCCCCATCCGAACAGATCAGTTCTGTTTCTCCCGTATGTTCCGGAAGGATCTCCCAAACCGGAGCGTCCGCTCCATCATAAACAAGCAGGCTCCCTTCCCCTGTTCCGATCACTGTAATCCCCGGCTCAAACCAGAAGGATGCCGCCGGGATCCCGCGGATATCAAACTCCTCCGGCACTCCAAGCGTCCCTTCACTCGTATCTACATCCACGCAGATAAGGAAAGGTTGGTAACGGTTATATACATATACCCGGTTTTGCTGAGGAGACCATACCATCTCTCCTGCCAGCGGATCAGTGATCTCAGCGGTATCTGCGGTCTCTCCGTCCCCGTCCATAAGACAGAGGCTGCCGTACTCAAGCACAAAAGACATACCATTTTCCAAAACGACAGGGCTGGTCACATCTCCTTCTGTCCCCGTATTATCCTGACCGGAAGATCCGTCCCCCGTGTACGCAGAGTTCAGAGACGCATACTTATATTCCGACACAGTTCCTGCTCCGTTATCTACTAGAATACTGCCCTCTTCGCCAAACGCCGCAGACACGACAGAGGGGACACATACCGGAGCAGCCTCCTGCTTCCCGGTCTCCCAGTTCCAGTACCGGACGTTCTCGCGGTCCCACACGATGACCCGAGAGCTGTCCTCCGGATGGAACACGGCTCCTCGTATCGCTTCTCCGGAACGTTCCTGAGAAGTAAACGCACAGTTCCCTTCCATATCGTAAACCTGAAAATAGCTCCCCGGATTCCGGTAATCCAGAGCATACATATTGCTGTAAGCCAGCAGAAAATACTGGTTATCCCGGCTTACCGCAACATCAGACAGTCCATAAAAAATCTGTTGAACAGAGGCACGCAAAGTAAGATCTTCTGTTTCATATACTGCCGCGTGTGCACCTGTACTCGCTATAAGTACAGAGCTGTCTTCAGAGAGCCACATCCTGGTTGAAAGAGTAATATAGCCTTCCTCCGCATCTTCCGGAAAGGCATCCGCCAGATCCGCCCTGACTGTCTCCAGGACTTCGCCCTCCTCCGTGAGTTCATAGATATGTATTAAACCTCCATATGCCACAGCGGCCCGATCTCCTGCTAACATGACTGCTGATACGTCATAAATTTCAAGATCGTATTCATCCGGTTCACATCCGCGGCTGTACTCCGAAGGCTTTTCCATCTGATAAGATTTTCCGGAAGCAGAATCATAAAAGGTGAGAGTATCATCTGACAAAAATGTTTGGAAAACACCACCATGTTCAGACAGTAATGTTCCCCAGCCGGGATCAGGATCTTCCTGGGAAAGTATCCGGTCTTCCCGGAGCGTCCCGGCTTCTTCTCCTGTCTTTACCGGCCACAGATAATCCTGCAGAAGGAGCGCCGCCCCAGCGGATGCGGAATCTGCTCCCTGGTCTGCCGACAGCGCTTCCGTGTAGTAGAGCAGCGCATGCTGGATATCTCCGTCCAATGCATATTCACTGGCCTCACGGATATATTCCCCTGCGAGCATCTCCCGGTAATTTTCCTCTGATACCCATGTCCGATATGCAAAGACAGACACGATCAGAAGAACCGATAAGAGAACCGCCGCGCTTCCGCCCGATACCGCCATTATTCTGCGCCGCCGCCTTTTCTGATGCCGCTGATAGAGCCCGTCAAAGCTGCAGCCGAGAAGAGGCGCGGCGATCCTTAAGAACTCTACCTTGAGCTTCTTCAGGCTCTCCTTCCTGCTTTTTGCCCGCACATCTGCGCTCAGAGGCTCGATCCTCACCCACTCTTCCTGCTGTGTCACGCCAGATCCGCTCTCTCTTTCCCCTCGTACGTCATCTTCTTTCTTCGTAAGAACATCTGGGGACACTTCTGTCCGCTTCGGCTCCCAGAGCAGTTCCACAGGAAATACTTCCGAGGGTTCTCCTGAGACAAGCAGCGGCAGAATGTGATCCGTATGCCCCCTGTGCGCCTCTTTGAACATACGGATCTCTTCCATACACCACAGGGAATTTTTCGTTTCTTCCGAGCAGACTACAATCAGGTATCTGGAATCCAGAAGTGCCTGTCGGATGTCACTTCCCAGATCGCCGCTTGTCGGCAGCTCACTCTGATCCCGGAACACTCTTTTTATCCTGTTTCTCTTCAGACCGGTCAGATTCTTCGGAGGACGGTACGCCTCCAGAAGTGTCTGCAGTTTTTGTGCCACTGCCATATCAAGGGGCAGATGGCGGTAAGAGATAAATGCATCATATCTATATTCCTTCTCTTTCCTGTCATCCATATCGCCCACCTCTTTTTCATCCTTTCTCGATCCGATATCCCAGACGGAGCAGGCTGCGGATCACCTGCAGGGCTGTTTCCCTGTCCACCTGTTTTTCCTGTTCTGTCAGTTCCCCGTAGGAAATCAGTGACGGATGAGTCTTATTCTCCCTGTCATATATGCTGCCGTACCTCCACCCCTGCCGGAGACGCTCCTGTGCCCAAGCATCATGGACGTTCTCTGCGATCAGTTCCAGATCATTCTGTATATTATTACTAAGCTTATCTGTCTCTCTTTCCATCGTACATCTCCTGTCATATCAGAGGTATTGCTTTTGAACAATCTCACCTCACTGTACCGGACTGCCGCATGAGCTGCAGAATCGTGCTTCAGCGGAAAGCTTTGCTCCGCACGAAGTACAGAAAGTTCCATGTACTGCTCCTTCTTCCGGATTCTGCGAAATATCTTCAGTATTCTCTGCCGAGAACACATTCTCCCGTTCCGCTCTGCGAATCTCCTCCTCCAGTATCCCGATCACTTTTTCATCAAGCTTTGACTGTTCTACCATTCCGCCAATCTGCGTCAGGATCACCGGCCACGCCACAAAGAGCGTGATCATAGTAGGTATCACCTGCTGTCCGAACATTCCGACCTTTGCTGACACGCTGATCCCTCCGTGCATCTGTGTCAGCTCTACATTCAGAGCAGTCTTCATTCCAAGTACCGATTTAAATATCCCGCCTTTTGTAATACTGAAATAGTCCCCGATAGCGCCGCTCTCTTTAGTAAACGTATATCCTTCTCCGGCAAGCCTGGTTCCCACATTCTCTATAATTTCGGAAAAATCCGTAAGCTCCGTGGAAATAAATTTTGTTGTATTAAAAGTTCCCATCCGTCATCCCTCCTGTTCTTCTCTGAATGCGTTCATCTCATACAGTACTGCCAGTTCACACAGTGCATCGGCCACCAGTTTCTCATCCTCATCGGACAGACGGTCCTCAAGTTCCTGCAAAAGTGTGAGTACCAGTTCCGCCTGTTCCTTCATCTCCGTATCTGTCACTTTCCCGTCTTCCATGGCTTTTTGGAAAGTCTGTCTCTCCTGCACTATCTCGTCAAGTCTCAGATATCCCGTCTGCTCATCAAATAATCTCATGATTGCTCCTTTCCCCGCAGTCTGCGTCCGCAGAACCTGCAGAATTCCCATTCTTCCTTTGTTTCCCGCCCGCATCCGGGGCAAATTCCTTTTCGGATAACCAGCCTGGGCTTCTGCTCATACTTGTAATCCATGATGTTTTTAAATGAGTCCGATCCGCACCATTCTCTGACTTCCAGGGCACGGACGGACAGAAACGGATGACTCTGGTTCATCAGCGCATAATACTGGAGCATCTTGTTCCACCCGGAATCATTCATAAAATTCCGATAGTCCTCTGCCTGCTCCATATATAGCTCCATATCTATCCTTTTAGCCAGCTCCGCGCTTCCCGATGCCAGAAGTGCCATCACTTCAGCGACTGTCTCATAACCGTCCATACAGACAGCGGCAGCCCGGTCACAGCTCAGCTCACTGCACCTCTGCCAGTGAAAAAAGGCAAGCTGAAGACCTGCTGTAATCAGATTCCCTCCCAGGATCGCGCTTCCTGCTCCAAGCACCATATCTGCCATCGTATGATAGAGGACGTGTCTGCATGCAATATGCCCGCACTCATGGGCGATCACCGCTGTCAACTGTTTTTCATCCATCAGTTCGATCAGCCCTGATGTAACCGTGATGGAAATGATGCTGTCCCCCATCGTATAGGCATTTGCTACCGGATTGAGTTCCAGATAGAACTCCGGTTCAGCGATCCCCAGCGTCTCACACAGTGGCGGCAGCAACCGGTATAGTTCCGGAAGCTGCTTGTCCGTGATCCGGACCTTGTTTGACATATTCATGCCCTGGATCATATTCTCGCTGAACACCTTCATAAACGCCTTCAGCGCTGCAGAAAATCCCGGGATCTGCTGCAGTTCCTGCAAAGCCTTGCGGTCCTGCGGATGATAATAGTCTTTTGGATTAACCACTCTCATTCTCACTCCTCCTTCTTTTTAACGCATATCCTGCTTCCCCTGTGATCTTCTCCAGCGAGCAGACAAGAATCCGGTCCAGATACTGGTAATCAATTCCGTAAAATCCGCTTACTTCCGGCAGTTTCTCCCAAGGGACAAGACATGCGTGCTGTCTTGTTAACGCATCTTTATTCTTTCCTGCCGGCAGTTCCTCCGGTTTTGCGTTCTTCCATCCTTCAGTGACCAGATATGCCTGCCATCTTCTATGCTCGCCGATAGAAAGATTCTCCGTCAGCTTGCCATCAGACGCCGTCATTCTCTCATAACTTCCATCCGGTGTTCCCGGTGTCAGATCGAATCCTGCACATCTAGCCTTCCACTGGATATGTAATGCCAGCGCCCTGCTTGACATTTTTTCATAAACTCCCGCCTTGCGCCACAGGGTATGCACATCTCCGTCCACGCCGTAAAATCTCTGATAATACATATGAACTGATTTGGCGATTGCATCCAGCTTTTCCCCGATCAGGACATCATAACTGCAAACCTGCTCACGGCAGCCAAACGCCACCGCTCCGGCCCGCTCCAATACACACCGTTCCATGCCCGTACTCTCTGCTTTTACAAACAATGTACGATTTTTCCCGTTTCGTTGAAGAAATTCTGCAGTCCTAAGCACAAATTGCACATTTTCATCCATATCTTTTCCAATAAAAAAGACGGCGTGAGGGCACTCTTTTTCATCCAGAAGATAACGGTAATAATCCACTGTCCCCGGCTCTATGCCGGTTAATTCCATCTCCGTGGCAAGGGAAAGCATAGGATTCGCCTGGAAGAAGAAGGCTGTCTCTTTCTGCATTTCTTCTGCAGTTCCCAAAAACTGAATCCGCAGGCGAAGGCCGGCAGCCTGAACTCCGCAGATCAAATATCTGCACAGCACCTCGTTCGCTGCGGTATATCCCGCGAGAGCAAGGCGAAGTTCGCCGTCAATCCTGCCTTCTACGCATCTATCATCAGGAAAAATCTTCAGGAAATCCGATGACAGCAAAAGCCCTCTCGCCGAAAGTTCCTCTGGCTGAGTCCAGTGTACGTCCAGTTTTCGGAACACTTCGTCCTCTGATATCTTCCTGCTTTTTTCGGTTTCGTAAAAAGCATAAAGATGAAGCCGATCCGTTATCTCAGCTTCTCCGCAGAGAGCGCGGATCAGCGACTCATTTTTCCATCGTTCCTGCTTCATGCAGAGTACATGCGTCTCTCCTTTGCATTTTTCTGCCGCCCGTACAATGAAATGCAGGCTTTTCCCCGGATTAAATACAATTTTGAACGCTCCCGACTGGAAGGCATCATTCTCCAGATCCCGGCGGTCCTTTTCTTCCCGGTATTCTTCATCCCTTATACTCAAAAGGAAAAGTATGCCGCAGGGATCTTTTCTATGGATATCCGCCACCAGCTCCACGGTATCACGGTTGAGCCCATAGAAAAAATAGAGATTTTTCCCCGTTCCGACTGTCTTCACAAATATCAGCCGGATTCTGCCGATTATACCCCCGCCAACGTTTGCCAGTACCATAGCCGCCAGCATAACCATAGCTGCAAACATTACAATACCATAGATCATACGATACAATTCATTCATGTAAAGAGAGCCTGTCTCGCCGATATCCAGCTCCATCACCATGATCCTTCCCGAACTGAAAAGCGCCAGAAAAGCACTTCCAATGGCATGGATCAGACTGCTCCCGCCGGATATATTTCCAAAGAAATATCCTGTGAAGTAAACTGTGAATCCCATTACAAGGAGCCCCAGGAACAAGGTAAGCCCATATTTACGGAACCATAGATTATGTCTGGAAATAAAATAGAGCACCCCTGCCAGGATGAAAAAACCCATGATCCAGATGAGCAGAAAGATCAGGATATTATTCAACATGCCCTTCCCCTCCTTCTGTTGCTCTCCTGATTTGTGCATTTTTCACATATTTCCTTCTTAGTTTATCTTAATTGTGCGCCTTTGTACACAGCACATCCACAGTTCCCATAAAATTTGGGAATCTGCCGGACAAAAAAATACCGGGGATCTACTCCCCGATATAAAGGCGAAAAACATGCCGTAATTCATTTACATTATCCAGACCAAGCTTCTTCAGAATCTGTGTTTTTTGATTTGCAATCGTCTTTTTAGACGACCGCAGACGTTCTTCCCTTCCAAGCATCATATAGAAAACCGTTTTCTCCGCAGCCGAAAGGCAGGAAAGGGACGCCTGTGCCAGAATCCTCTCCTGCCCTGTCACACGGTCTGCCGCCGCATAGATATTTTCGATCAGAAGCGGCATCTGGTCTTTAAAAATATATCCAGAAGCAAATGACCTGCCTGCTGCTTCCCTTATGATTTCGTCTGCCCCAAGCGCAGTAAGGATCAGAACTTTTGCATCTGTGGCGATCCGGATCCTCCTGGACGCCTCGATTCCGTCTGAATAGGATGATCCGAGATGCAGATCCATCAGAACGATATCCGGTCTGAGCGCTTCGGTCTGTGTTATGGCCTCTTCCTTCTCTCTACATATACCAACCAATACAATACGTTCCTGTCTGCCCAGTTCTTTTTGCAGGAGATAAGCAAAATCATCGTCATCCTCAACAATCAGTACTTTTATTGATTCTTTCATGAATCTTTCTCCTTTTTTCTTTTGTCCCCGCAGGGATACAAATTGTAAACACAGTTCCATGCCGTTCCCTTCCGCACTGTGTCTTAACCTGGATATAACCGCCATGTGCTTTGATCACATTTCTGCAGTAGGCAAGTCCAAGCCCCATATGCCCGTTTCCTTTTCCCTCCGTAAAATACGGATCAAAGATACAGGACAGATCCTTCTGTGTTATCCCCGTCCCGGTATCTTTCACACGGATCAGCGCGATGTTTTCACGTGGCAGAAGGCAGGAAAATATCAGCTCACCTTCCTTGCCCATAGCCTCCAGGGCATTCGCCGTCAGGTTGCACAGTACTTCTTTCATATAATCGTAATCGCAGTGCAGAAAACGCTTTTTATCTGTATATATCTTTACTTTGCCCTGCCACTCAGCGGTCATCTCGTTCGCAACTTCCTCAAAAAGCCTTCGGATATCCACATCCTGCAGATTGAGGTTGATTTCTCCGGCATAGCGGCTTGTTTTTCTTACAAACTCGCTGATATGACTGACCGAGCGGTCGATAATATCAAGTTCCGGCTTCATTTGCATGATCTCCATCCCCCGAAGTTCCCGGGAACACCAGCTCAGCTTTGCAAGCTCATTTTTCAGCATATGATTGATATAACGGATATTGTCCGGTATAGGGATTTCATCTGCCTCCCAGTTGAAATATTCCCGGTTCAGCCTCATCCCCCATATGCCATCGCGAAACAGATGTCTAACATAGTAGACAAACAGCCCTGCGAGAATCAAAGCGTTCCCCTGCCACAGTTTATAAAGAAATTCCAGCTTCAGCATATGAATCAGAAAAAGCGTGATCAGCCAGTACCATAGTGGAAGAAGCGCAATCAGAGACACCAGGCGCCGCTGCCGGAAATAGGAATAATTCTTTTCCATGAACAAGGTAATCAGAATCGGTATTGTAGCGATCACGCCGTAGATCAGATTATACGACGAAACAATAAAAAAAGCAGACGGATTTTCCAGCGGGATCACTCTTGTCTGGCTCCATGGATACACGATTCCAAATGCCAGCACCGGAACAAATATAAGGAAGCAAAGAAATCGAAACAGGCGCGGCCGAAGTTTATCCAGATGACAGAAATAAAAGCTGAATATCATCACGCAGGGCATGGCAATATAATAAAGTACTGCCGTCAGGATCGAATTGATCAGTTCATCAAGAGCATACTCCACTCCCAGAAAGCACACTCCAGTTCCTGCAAAGATGCCGCTGTAATAGAAATATTCTTTCAGGACGCCGATGCTTAAGAGAAATCCACAGATACAGCACCACTGGTTTACTTTATTTTCAGGGCTTGAAATATAAATCAAAAAATACAGGGTCCATATAAGGATTGTAAAAAGAAGCAGAACTTCAGCCGGAAGCCCGTTTTGAAACATAATCCCCCTCCTGCTCTGACACTTTGCAAAATCGCATACTTATTTTTAGGTTATATCAGACATTATCCATATGTCAATATGGGCTGTCCAAATCCTAAAAATTATAGGAGGATTCTCGAACCCGCACTCCCTGGTCAGTTCTCTATACTTTAATGCAGCTGCAAACATCTCCTTCTGCGAAAGAGCATGATCCCGCAGCCCATCAGTACAAGCCCCGCAGCCAGGATCCAGTATTTTGTCTCATAATCTGTAAGCATACCGAAAGGGTATAGCTTTTGCATATATTTGTATCCCGCGCTTATGCCTGCCGCATAGTATCCGAGGGGGATCATGTATCCTGCGATGAGATTGCCGCTGACCGAATAGGCAAAGATCCCCAGACCTCCGAAGGCGATGACCTCTGCCATTGTCCCGAAATAATATTTCGCCGGTTCCATCTCACAGTTTCCCGCTTTCATCACCAACAGGAACAGCAAGGTGAGAAGCGACGAGAAAACAAAACTGATCAGGATCCTAGTAAGATAAACTGTGGTAGTCTTCGTGTACCGCGCCTTTATCACATCCCACAGATCCCGGTCCTGCTCCGGCAGGAACACCGGCACAAAGATCAGTATCACCACCAGCGCTACATAGGTCTCCAGCACCTTTGCGCTCTGTGCCGCATCCAGATTAGAGATTCCCAGCACAAAAGGTGAGGCCGCAAGCAGGAGGATACTGACCAGTAGATGCTGCCATGCATTATGCTTTAACTGCACTTTTGTGATTTCGAAATATTTTTCCGTCACGCCTCAAATGCCCCTTTCTCTTTCTTTCATAGATAAAAATCGTCAGCGCCAGAAAGGCCAGCGCCAGGACTGCATAGATAATACGGTTTACTGCAAGCTGCCGGAATCCTTCCGCAAATCCGGCATAATTCAGCTCTGTATTGTGCCTCGGTATCAGATTCCATCCGTAGTTTCCGCCGTACATTGACGTGCCTCCCGTCATCAGGCTGATAAACCACCATGCAGTCTGTATCAGAACTGCGAGGGCAGTCTCTGTCAGCTCCGTACACAATATTCCCACAGAGATGACAGCCATTACCATGGGCAGCAGCCATCCAAGATCATATTTCATCCATGCAAGATAATCCAAGTCCGCACCTGCGATCCCTGCCCGGATACAGTTGATTGTGGGAATCACAGACAGGACAACTGCCGGCAGCATGTGCATGCAGATCAGCGCCAGATACCGGCTTCCCATAACTGTACCGGAAGAAGCGCGCCTTACATAGATCAGCTCCTGCATACGGGACCGCTTATCTCTCAACACCCGTGTTGCCGTCACGAAAACCGGCAGGATTCCCAGGATGACTCCCATATAATCGCAGAACAGCCTCGTATATCCTCCGGTAAGCCCTTCTTTCTCAGTCAGATCCCGGTAATTCTCCACTGCGCCTTTATAGTCCACCGGAATCCTTACATTTGCCCTGAGCATTTCCTCTGTATAGCCGGAGCCGGGACCCAGGATCTCCGCCACGCTGTCCATATGCTGAAGGAACTCCTCATACGTCAGACTTTTTTTCAGCCTCACTTCATACTGCGTCGTCTGTATATCATGAGTCTCAAAAAATGAGGCAATATCTGCTTCGATCTCCTCCGGTTTCATCCCGGTCAAACTATAGATGATATCTCCGATTTCTTCTTTTTCCTCTTCATCCAGAGATACGCTCTTCGCATATCCCACGGGATAAGTCACATAATTATCATAATAATATGACCAGACAAGAGAACCGGCCCCCGTCTTCATGATTTCCTGCTCTGAAATATCCGTCTTATATCCATAGTCGAGATAATTTTCCTGTCCTTCCTGCGGTGGAGCCAGGATATGCATGTTCCCAAGCTGACTGTTAAAAAACAGCACCAGACATGCCACATACAGCCAGTAGATCAGACTCTTTACAGTCTGGGCACATTCTTTTCGAAAGAGAGTCATAAACATAAAGGCTCCCCCTCTCTCTGCACATCTTTAAGAGCCTGTTTTTTTCCGTACGATTTGCTGAGATTCCTGATTACGATCTCTGTCTTCATTGCTGTCATCCTTTCTGCCGATTGATACTGAACAGGCCTGCTCCTGTTCTGACATTTACCTTACCGTCCAAAATCCTATTTTCCTTCTATAAAGATTTAAGACTTTCCGCAGAAAAATGAAACACTGACAAAAGCGCCTCCATCCATCCCATTCGCCATATTCAGGACGCCTCCGTGCCTTTCGGCTATCACCCTGCATATATGAAGCCCGATGCCGAAATGGTCATAATCATCCTCTGCATTTATTTTCCCTCGGAAATAAGGATCTGCTGCTGACGTCCGCTCTTTTTCATCGAATCCAGGACCATCGTCATGTATATACAGAAAAAGCATTTCTATCTCTTTTTTATACTCAAGGAATATCTCCACTCTGCTCTTCGCATAGCGCAGTGCATTTGAAAGCAGGTTTTCCACAACTTCCAGGAACAGCGATTCATCCAGCAGCAGTATCTCATCTGTCGTATCTTGTTTATCTCCGTACAGTTTTTTTCTATCCCCGCACAGTATTCTTATATCGCGCACTGCATTCAATGCCTCTGCGATCTCATTGATTCGCAGATGCAGGATTCCCGTCGTGATTTTCCTCTTCTGAAGTTCGATTTCCTCAAAACTTCGGATCTGCCGCATTGTCTTTGTATAATCCTCCAGCCGTTTCAGATGCTCTGACATCAGCTTCAGTGTAGAGAGCAGCTTTTCTTCGCTGATCTTTCCCTCCGGCGCATAACGGTATAAAAGCTCTGTATATCCTCTCAGCACAGTCAGAGGAGTTCTCATGTCATGAGCAGACGCAGCATTGATCTCTTTCTGAGCTTCGATCCTGCGCCACAGCTCTTCCCTGTCCGCAACCACTTCTCTGCGCATTTGTCCTATCTTTTCGTCGATCCAGTCCACTGATATCCCACTCCCCATACTGTCCGGATCACTTCCTGATCCGTATACTCTGCGATCTTGTTCCTGATCCGCCGGACATGCTCCGCAATGATCGAACTGTCGCCGGAAGCATCATATCCCCGGACGCTTTCATAGATCCGCTCCTTGCTGAAAACCTGTCCCGGATGGAGCGAGAGAAGGGAAAGGATATCGTACTCCGTGCGGGTCAGATCAATCGGCTGAGTCCCGCATAAAACACTCCGCTCCTGATAATAGATGGTCAGATCTCCGGCTCTTCTGACAGCCCCGGTATGCCGTACCCTCTCTTCCCGACGCAGATGCGCCATAACTCTGGCGCCCAGTTCTTCTATACTGAACGGCTTTACTATATAATCATCACCGCCCATTATAAAACCTGTGATACGGTCCTGCTCTTCCACCCGCGCAGTCAGAAACAGGATCGGACAGGATACCTTTTCCCGTATCTTACGGCAGACACTCAGCCCGTCCAGATCCGGCATATTAATATCCAGAATGATCATATCCGGATCACAGCTGATCCTGGCAAGAGCCTCTGTTCCGCCTCCGGCAGTGATCACCTCATATCCCTGGAGTTCAAAATAATCCTTCAAAAGAAGTACGATCCCTTCCTCATCATCCGCAACCAGAATTTTCTGTGCCATATCATATACCATCTCTTCCTGACTTTTTGGAAAGATTATTTTAACAGACAAATTCCTATAATTTTCCTATTGCAGCACAGTCCGCCTCTTATCTCCGATCCTCACGGCGACCACTATGATCAGGCTCACGACAAGCAGGAAATAAAAATTGATTCCCCTGCTCACCAGCATGGACGGGATCAGGTACATCCCGGTAAATACATGCGCAAACACAGCCTGGTACATCAGCTCTGTGATTCCCTGTGCTCCCGGCAGGGGAAGCATATCCACCGCGATATACACTGATGCCTGAAGCAGGATCACCTTCATTGCCGAAGTCCCTTCCAGCCCGAATCCGAGGTATACCATATAGGTGAGGATAAACACGCTGCACCGCTGCAGAAATGTCACAAAAATGATATAAGCCAGCTTTCCCTTATGTGCTTTCAGCCATGTCACTGCATTCCCGTAGCTGTCAATAAACGCCTGTATCTTCTCTTCTCTCTGATCTGAGGGCTTCCATATCTTCATACGGATAAAGAGCCCTTCAAAAAGCAGGGCTGCCTTTAATATCACTTTCGGGAAAAGCATTACTCCCAGTATGATAATGACAAGGATCACATTTAATGACAGTCCCAGCAAATAAAGCGGAAAATATTTCCCCATTTCTCCGATGAGAGGATGAAACCATAAAAACAGGATCCCGAATCCCATGACCACAAGGACGAACTTATATGCTACTGCCACGGTCATAAGCACGACCGCGCTGTCAGATCCCCGATTGCCGTCCTTATTCATGTAATAAAGCTGTACAGGCTGACCGCCGGAAGCTGAAGGTGTGATACCCGAATAGAAAAAACCTATGAATGAATACTGGATACACCTGAAAAGAGAACTTCCCTTTCCTCCGCTTTTATGCGCTTTCATAGATCGCAGGAGATACCAGATCATATAACCCTCCGCACACACAAAAAACACTGCAAGCCCCGCTGCCGGGATCAGATACAACGGCGACATTTCTGCCACGGCATCCGCGATCTCCCGCAAATTGCGCCCGCTGAAAAGCGCATAAAAAGTCATCAGCATGATCACAAGGAACAGCCCAATCTGAAAAGCCCTTTTTTTTGCGCTCATGATCTGTCCCCCCTATTCCGCATATCATGCCGGTATGCAGGCTTCACATACGCTGTGCCGGCAAATGCCGGACGCGCAAGATGAAACACAGGAAGTTTTTTAAGCTCCGGAGTCTTTCTCACCGCATCCGCCAGCTCTCTGAGGCTTCCCTCAAAAATTTTCTGCTTGTCCTTGTATTCGTAGAAATCTTTTGGCGTGACAAGCGAAAAGTGCTTTCCCCATCTGCATACGCCTGCCTCTTCCAGAAGCTTCGCGATGTACGACGAACATGTATAGTGATTCTTCTGATAAAACGGTCTGTTCATCAGGATGAACGGAAGTCCCAGCACTGCATAGTGATAGCTGAAACGTCTCTTCATCGCTTCTCTTAACTCATTCTCTATATACTTTTTCTGTTCTGCAGTACATTCCATGCTGCACACCATATAATCGGCATCCGGGAATGCCCGCAGTATCTTTCTCTTATCCTCCTTCTCAAAGCCGGCGATAAGCGGAATAGACGGATGTCTTCTTCCGATACTGTATGCCTCTTCAAGATAAGGGTCCAGCCCCACTGCCACATGGATATATTTCTGCCTGATCGTTCTGCGGATGATCCCCGCGAAAAATCCCGGAGTATCAACAAACGCAATATAGATCTGTGCCATAAGTATGTATACCTCCCTCTTTTCCGTCTGTTAAGCCGTTCTACTGAAACTGATAAATTTTGCGTGCGAACCGGTATCCGCCCACTGTCAGTTTTCCGCCCAGTTTACCCGGCAGATAGGTAAGACCGCTCAGGGTAGAATACCTGAGGCGGTAATAAAGCGCTGTATTATACGCTTTGATACTGTCCCACATATCCCTTCTCTTCTGCTCCGCCTCTGCCGTCCTGATCAGGAGCAGGTGGATAGATGATATTGACAGCATAATAGAAATATTGCGTGTCATATAGGAGGCAAGTTTCGGATATTTCTCTTTTACTGAGCGCAGATCCACACTTTTTGCCACCAGTTCTGTCACACGGATCTGCTGGTCGATCCTCTTCATAAGTACTTTTTCATTGACCGACTGATCCTCTCGTCCGAGATAATAATGATACAGATCCAGATCCATATAATAAATACTTTCCACATATGGAAGGGGCTGATAAGAAAACAGGTTATCAACGTAGAATGTATGCTCCGGCAGCTTTACGCCGGATTTTCTCAGCACCTCAGCCCGGAACATGAGCGAATGCATGATCAGATACTGAGAAGGCTTAAAACGCCCGATATCTTTCCAGGTGCACATCTTTTCTTCAGGAAAGATATTCCGATAATCCATCACCCGGCTGGTTCCTTCGTCAAGATGATCATACACATAGTTACATACAAAAAGATCCGGCATATCGCATTCAGGCGCTTTTCTTCCGTTTATGCAGAAATCCTTGATCCTCCTAAGAAGTTTCAGATAGGCATCCTTATCCAGCCAGTCATCCGAATCCACCACTTTATAATAAATTCCCTGCGCAAGTTCCAAACCTTTATTTACTCCGGATCCGTGTCCTCCGTTTTCCTTATGTACAGCCCGCACGATGTCCGGATATTTCAACTGGTATTCATCCGCGATCTCTGCCGTCCTGTCTGTGGACCCGTCGTTGATCAGAATAATCTCTACATCCCTGCCGCCTGATAGCAGAGAGTCCACGCATCTCCTCATATAACTCTCCGAATTGTAGCATGGTACGGCAAAAGTAATATATTTCATAATTAAGTCCTCCCTCTTACTGTATCTCTGTCCGGAGTTCTGAAACCCCGATATTTTCTGTTTTCACGGTCTTATTGTAAAAAAGTGTTCTTAAGATAACCGGAAGGTAATTCTTAAGATTTTGAAAAGATTTGTGAAACAATGTAAAAAGGAAGCACTATTTGTTAAATCTGAGCAATGCCCTGTCCGCAGCAGACCAAAGCCCTGATATCACGAACATCAGCGCGCCGATCGGTACGATAATCAATACAAGGAGTGCAAGGAGGATCCAGCTGAGCGCCCTGCACATCCGTCTGTCTTTTTTCTTTTCCATCTTACTTCCTCCTGTCAATGAATCTCTTTTTCCCTGTCTGCATATCTATGGTAACAGAATTCCGGGATATACTTCCATTCAGACAGCTTACAATTGCCCCGACAAGGCTTACACTTTTGTAAGATGTATAAAATCTTTTTGAAATTTTGGTATGAGACCTTGTGTGAAAACGGAAAAAGTTATAACATAAGGGAAGTTTTTTCAGAAAGCGAGGGAAGTCCATGAAACGTAATACAGATTTCTCAGATATATTTGACGATGATTTTGAAGTGACTTATGAAGACATCTGGGATGATGTCCCCGCCTCATACCGCCGCAGGCCCAGATCGGACAGCCATGCAGATTATGAGGCAGCCCATAAAAGTGATGACATCTATGAAGATGACAGCATATATGAGGATGATGACACATATGAAAATCAGAAGAACAGCATGCATGTCAAAGATCCACGGCCATCCCGGCGCAGGAGCAAACGGGGCGTGCCTCTCGCTGCCCCGATCCGCAAAGGCGGTCGGGTCCTGTCCCGTGCCGCCGCTGCTCTTGTACGCTGTCTTACTGCTGTCCTGATACTTGCGACAGCAGCTTATGTGACTTATACATTCTGGCGGGCAAGCACGCCGTACGGAGATATTGCGGAATCCTTCCATACGCGGAAAATCTCTATGACACTCGCAGCATATCTCTGTATTGCATTGATTTTCATACTCTTTGAATTCATTGCACTGCTCTGGTCGATGACAAGAGTCCGTGTACGGGACGCTTCCGGTACATGGAAGGAAGATGCAGGGCGAGGACTTTCTTCCTTTATATTTGTATTTGCCTCTTCCTATCTTGCCTTTCTGCTGTACCGTTTTCTGCCTGAGACGCCGGAATTCCTGTACGGACTGAAAGGTGCCCTGGAAGTCTACGGCTCTATGCATAATGTTCTCTTCGGGCTGTGCGCTGCCGGCGTGATATCATGCCTTGTACGCAGGTACTTTTCGTGCTGATCTTCAGGTCAGGGACAGCGTGGCTGCAGTCCTCTCCTATAGTGCTGAAGCAGTCAGGCTCTACGGACTCTGAATACGTATCTTCACAAGCTCATCCGCCTTCCTCCGGAGATTTTCCCTGTAACTCATACCCTTGTATCTCCGGATCTGCTGCTGCGTTCTTCCCATCTGCTCCGCTGTCTGCTTCGGGGACGCCCCAAAGGAAAACAGATTAAACGCACAGCAGTTCCGCACTGCCTCGGCACTGTACTGGCCGATTCCGGCTTTTCGGCAGTATTTTTTCATCATCCGGCTGATGTACATTGTATTAAGCCGCCTTCCGCTCCTGTTATAAAAAAGGCTTTTACAATTTTCTCTCTGATCCATATATTTCATCAGGATTTCCCATGCATCCCGCGGAATGTAACACGGTTCTTCCCTCCCGGATATCAGGGCGTATCCGTCCTCTCCATACATGATAAAATCCTCCGGACCATCCAACCCTGTGATCTCTGTAGACGAAAGCCCCGAGCGGTACATGAGAGTCAGGATCGTATATACTGCAAGGTCATCTGACGCAGCTTTCAGAAGCGCATCCATATCCTCTACCGGAATTGACCTTGCAAGTCCTTTTTCCTTTTCCATATTCTTAAGATAAGGGTAAAAATAGTCCCTGTACACCGCGCCGTCCTCTGCCTCTTCTTCTGCAAATTTAAAAAAGGAATGGAGCTCCCTGAATTTTTTTGTGACGGTGAGGGGACTTATTATCCCGCTTTCTGCCTTTTTTTTCATATAACTGTAGTATCTGTCCACATCTTTTTTTTCTGTATCTTCAGCTTTTTTTCCGCAGAAGCGGCAGAATTCTGTGATATCCGACCAGTATGACGCCTCTGTGGTGTGGCTTTTGAACCTTTTTTTGAACATTTCCCATACTTTTTTATTGACAAATTCTGTATGAACGTTTTGGCTCATTCGGCTGCCCTCCCTTTCCTTGTACGACATTTCCCTATATTTGTTATTAGTATTATTCATACTATAACATTTAGGCATATATTTAACAAGTGATAATTTCACATCCATAATGCACTCTCACTCTGATTCAGTAACAATCTCTTTTTTATGTGTATGAAAATGTACAAGTCCTGTCCTGCCGAGGGCTGCCATGACTGTCGGAATCAGAACAAGCTGTATGATAATGCCCGGCACTGCATTAAAGAATGCGCCTGCAAGGAACATTTTTAATGTAAAAGCGCTGCCCGACACCCCAGCAGGATCATCTGCGCTGCTGCCCACACGATCCTCCCTGCTATCATTGCGGCGATCAGAGCCCGGTAAAGTGAAATGATACACTTCCACCTTGAGACTGAATAAACAAGTCCGATCACCAGACCATAGGTCATAAGCTCAAACGCCATGGCTGTCCCTGTCGGAAAAAGCACCGGCATTCCAAAAACAAAATAGCGGATCAGCGGGAGTACAAATCCCAGCACAGCCCCGTACTGCCATCCGCAGATCAAACCGCACAAAAGCACAGGAATATGCATTGGCAGCATCATGTTTCCGACCTCTGGAATCTGCCCTGTCAGAAACGGCAGCACCATCCCGATTGCAAGAAACATGGCTGACAGAGTCAGCTTTTTTGTAGTCTTTCCCATACTGCTTTCTCTCCTCTTAATCAGATTATATTAATGTATATTATAATTTGATCCTTTCGGGTCACCATCAGGTTTACTCGTCAAATTCGAGCACTGCAATGTGAAACTGCGGTGTCTCTTTTAATTCCCTGACAGTCCCCCGCCTTGTCTTAAGGCGCTCCGCCTGTTTAAAATTTGCGCTCATGCCGAGCGCATGTTCGATCATATAATAGTAGGACGACGGCAGGACACCTTCTGTTACATTTACTTCCATTCCCGGTTTGAGCGCCTCTGTATTCTCGATCGTAAATTCCATTTCTCTCATGACGTTTCCTTCTCCTGCTCCGTGCCGGCAGATCTGCCGGCACTCCTCTTATAATTCGATAACAAACTGATCTTCTTCCGGAAAATCCACAACTGTACAGTCATTCGCATATGTGCATTCCGGAAGGATGATCAATGCCTGAAGTTCAGATTCATTGACCGGAAGAGGCGCCAGATGCCAGATTGCCGTATTGATCTTAACAAGTGTTCCCTTCGGCACTATAAATGCCTTTGTCAGCTCAGGTACGGGAGTCCCTGCTGATGCGGGAGCTACGTGGAGGATCATATCATCGTTGAGCGGAAGGATCATCTCCGGAGTCGTGGTATGGTACTCTGCCTGGGTAATTTTCATTACTTCAGGCTTTTTTACCAAAATGGGCGAAAATGCCGCTCTGGCAGCGTAAAATTCTGTCATGCGGTCAGGGAAAAAACGATGTAACTCTCCATTCAGAGAATATCCCTTCGGATCTGTCATACTGTAAAAAGTCCCATAAGGCGCGTACGCCTCGTAAGTCAATGGTTCTGCTTTGATCTTCCTCATATCTTGTCTCTCCTTTTATTTTCATCATGCAGATACCGGGAAATCTTTTCCCGGTTCTCTGCTCAGCTGATAGTTTGTAAGGACTTTTTTAAGAGAAAACATTTAGAATCAGGCCTGTCGAATAAAATTCGTCTTACATGCAGGCTCTTTCTCCGGAAGTCCGTATTCTTTCTTTCCAAGAGCAATGCTCTTCATCAGGAATGCCATATTCTTTGCAAGCGTCCTCATCATCTGGAGACCTTCCAGATCCTGCTCCGCCTCGCCCTGCGCGGCTCCGTGGATCCCGTTCCAGTATTGTCCGGATGCTACCGGCATACCCGTGATCGTAAAATACTTATTCAGCTCGTCAAATGTAGAAGTCAGCCCACCTCTGCGCGCGGCTGCCACGCAGGCGCCCACTTTCATCCTCTTGTCAAAATGAGTGCTGTAAAAAAGACGGTCCAGAAACGCTGACAGGGTTGCATTTGCGGAAGCATAATAGACGGGGCTTCCAACCACAAACCCGTCACATTCTTCGAACTTGGATGCAGCCGCATTTACCGCATCATCAAACACGCACTTGCCGTTCTTTGCGCATGAACCGCAGGCAATACAGCCTCTTACAGCCTGATTCCCAATGTGCAGGATCTCTGTCTCAATCCCCTCCTGTTCAAATACTTTTTCCATCTCATGAAGGGCAGTGTATGTATTGCCCTTAGCGTGAGGACTTCCGTTGATCATTAATACCTTCATGTTCGATCTCTCCTTGTTTTAGAACGAAAGGAGTGACCTGCATATATACGCAGAGCCACTCCTGTTCACTTTTAACTATTATCTGAATGTTCTCTCTTAGAACTTGCCAGCCTTTGCCGCTTCCTCAATGGAAACTGCAACAGCAACAGTCATGCCGACCATCGGGTTGTTTCCTGCTCCGATCAGACCCATCATCTCAACGTGAGCCGGTACGGATGAGGATCCTGCAAACTGCGCGTCAGAGTGCATACGTCCCATTGTGTCTGTCATACCGTAGGAAGCCGGTCCTGCTGCCATGTTGTCCGGGTGGAGCGTACGTCCTGTACCGCCGCCTGATGCAACAGAGAAGTATTTCTTTCCAGCCTCTACGCACTCTTTCTTGTATGTTCCTGCAACCGGGTGCTGGAAACGTGTCGGGTTCGTGGAGTTGCCTGTGATGGAAACGTCAACGCCTTCCTTCCACATGATGGCAACGCCTTCGCGTACATCGTTCGCGCCGTAGCAGTTTACTTTGGAGCGGAGTCCGTCAGAGTAGGATGTACGGGATACTTCTTTCAGCTCTCCTGTATAGTAGTCATACTCTGTCTGAACGTATGTGAACCCGTTGATCCTGGAGATGATCTTTGCAGCGTCTTTTCCAAGACCGTTCAGGATAACGCGGAGAGGTTTCTTACGAACCTTGTTTGCCTTCTCTGCGATACCGATCGCACCCTCTGCTGCTGCGAAGGACTCATGTCCTGCCAGGAAGCAGAAACACTCTGTCTCTTCCTCCAAAAGCATCTTGCCCAGGTTGCCGTGTCCCAGACCTACCTTCCGGTGGT
>DWUV01000033.1 GCA_019120595.1 Candidatus Mediterraneibacter tabaqchaliae
TACCTGAGGCTGGACTTTCTTCCGTTCGGGTTATCCTTATCAATATCGACAATATTGCCGCAGTATTTGGGCAGCTGTTCCTTTTCATGCTGTACGAAAATGAAGGTCAGCCCGTTTTTATTGACATACGGCTCCCCTTCTTTCGGCACTTCCGGAAGGAACTTAGAGAAACCGGTTTCCTTAATATTGTAATCATCAAAAACAATGCACACGATCTGGGTCTGCTTCTGCGGCATGGCGTCCCCTTCTTCACTGTCCGCTTTGACACGCTCATTCATAATGCTCAGAAGCTGGCCAAATACAAGACCCGAACTGTTCTTGTCAAAGACAAACTGTGAGATCCCCTCAAACAGTTCATTCGCGTGCGGGAGATATTTATAATTCTTCATGATCTCATTCTGCTTCGCCGCGTCTTCTTCTCTGTCGAAGAAGAAGACAAACTGGAGATCTTCCGGGGAATGATAATATGCCAGTTCAAAGACAATATGCTGGATAAAGTTCCCTGATGTCTGATCGTCATTGGATACGACGCCCAGGGCGCCGCTTGAGCGCAGATCCAGGAGCAGCGGCGGCTTCGTCCCGTCGTCACTCCGAAGATAGTTAAATCCCACGACTTCATTCACATCCTCGCTGTCCACGCCTTTATTGGCAAAGACATACGGAAGCTCTGTGAGAAGGAATTGATTTTTATCTTCCTTCGCCCGCTCATCTGGGGTCAGGTTTCTCCGTCTTTTTGCATCCTTTTTCGAGGGGATCCGGATCTGGATCCGGTCTCCGATCTTCTTATAGTAAATATCATAAAAGATATTATCTTTCTTCTCGCTGCGTATCTCAAAGAGCGGCTTCACTTCATCTGACGTCCCGAGCGTGATGCGCATAAAGTCATTGTCATTCTGGGACCGGGAAAACAGCGCTCCGTTGATCTCCGCCGTGTTCTTAAAGAGAGTATCCATATCCGGATACATACTGTTGAGGTACTTGATATCACTGACCTGCCACTCTTTAATCGTGTTGATCATCCTGTGGATATAATTTTCGTAATTGGTCTTCCATTCCCCGACGCTGGCCCTGTGCTCATTTTTCTTCTTTACATAATTGTACAGAGATGTGACCAGGGCAACGATCCCCATAGCCCCTGACATTAAAAGCATGGTATCCCCCATGCTGGCCGCGCTCGGGGAGATGCGCATGATAAGGAAACGTGCCGCCAGCATCCCGCCTGTGGAGAGCAGTGTCGGGATCAGGACATCAAAAAGAGAGCCTTTGTCCTTTGCCGGGATCTCTCCCGGCGGAAGGATATCGATCACTGACGACTCGATGACATTCAGCCTGCGGGTGCTGATATTATATTCCAGCGACTCTCCATCCCTTAAGATATAGCTGCTTTCCACACGCTTAAAGAGCGCCTGCTGCCTGACCACAGTATCCAGCGTAAAATACAGGCAGGTAGAGGTCACGATCCCCAGCTCATCCAGGGCTTTGTCATAGATCGGCTTTTCATCCACTGTCTCTGTAAAATCAATGACATTAAAATCACCTTTGGAATTGTATAATACCTGCAGTTCCTTTCTTGTTTTCAGATACTCTGTAAGGAGCTCAAAGGTTTTCTCATGTCCATCCATTTTTTTGAGCCCGTAATAGATCGCCTGGATCAGCGCTTTCAGAGTGATATCCTTCAGGACCAGAAAGGAGAGCTCCTCGGAGATCCCTTCTCCTTCAAATTTTGCCGAGACCAGAATTTCATTATTTTTCATAAATATATCCCCTATTGTTCCTTCTCTGTATTTTTCTTAAAAAGTCCTTCCAGCACAGCGCGCCCGTCCGGTATCTCCACCGCCGCGCGCGGAGAGATCTCCACGCTGACATCCGGGATACGGACCTGCCTTACAGCCGCGCTTTTCACCTCGGGAGGCTCTGCCTTTTTCACCCGGACCGGCTGTAACGGATCCAGCACCGGCGCTTTTATTCGGATCACCGGAAGTCCTTCCGGCCGGACGTCCGGCTGTATAAACGATACCCTTTTCATCTCCGGCACACGGATGGCCGGTGCCGTCTGCGGCTGTATCTTTATTTCTTCAAATCCTCTGATCTCACGGATCCGGGGTTTTTGTACATCAGGCAGGGCGGACAGTTTCACCTCCGGTCTCACTGCCGGTTCAGGCGTCCTTACCTTCCACTCTGCCGGGACATCCGGAAGCTTCAGCTCTCTCTGCCCTGAGGGAAGCTGCACATCCGGAAATACCGGCCGCGGCACGTCTATATCCGGAAGGCCGGCCGCGGACTTCCGGAAATCCGCCGGGAAGTTTTCCGGCAGTACTGCCATCTTCGGCGGCTTCGGCGCGGTAATCGAAATATGGTCAGACAGCTCCTCCATACGGATCTGCCGGGGCGCACTTAAGGGTGCCTGTCCGATTTCCGGTAATTCTGCGTGTACTTCATCGAACTCTCTGATTGGGAGATCGATCTCTGACGGCTTAGCGAAAACAGGCAGGACCGGCTCCGGATCTTCAATCTTACGGAGTTCCCTGCCTGCCGGTGCAGAGACACTCACAGCCGGCATTCCCGGTTTAAAGTCCACATCCATCTTGTGAAAACGAAGCTGTATCTCCGGTTTTTCCGCAGGTTCCTGCAGCTTTACTTTATACTCGCACTGATGGTATGGCGCGATGTCCGGGGTTCCCGGCGGAGCAGTAAAATCCAGCTTCGGCCGGAACGGTTTGATCTCCGTGCCCTCATATCGTTCTATCTGTTCAACAAAAGCAGCACGCTTTTGATAGATGTCAAGTTCTCTCTCATATTGTTCTCTCTGCTGCCCGGTAAGCAGCGATAATTCTTCCTCTTTTAATACCCGAAAGGCCATGGATAAGCCCCCTCTCCTGTTTTAAGACAGCCCGCCCATATGCATTTTCGCATGGGCGGGCTGTTCTTGTTCTGTCTGTTCAATCAACTTCCACTGATACTGTCTGCGATCTGCTGGTCAACCTCAACAAAATTCGACCTGTTTGCTTCCAGCAGAGTGGACATTCCCTCTACTGCGCTCGGGAGACTTTCCTCCACAAACGTCTTTACATCTGTATTGATAAAATTCTGCAGCGCGTCTTTTGCCTCGCCTTCCATCTCTGCGATCGCATTGTTAAGATCTGTAATAAAGTTTGTCCCCAGCGTTTTGTACTGAGTGGAGATATCCTTAATATTCTCAACAGAAGTTGCCACTGCGTCATTTACGATCCTACAACCAGCCATATTTCTTCACCTATCCCTTTCCGTTCCTTAAACTTTTATTTTCTGTTGCCTTCGCCAAGCTGATCATCCAGGCCATTTTCCGCGGGGATCGCTTTTAATATCCCTTCGCAGATCTGGTACAGGGCGTCCAGCAGTTTCGTCAATCCTTCTCCCGCGGCGGGCTCGATCTTATCCGTGTAGAAGAACTGGAATCCTTCTGCCGCGCTCCCGCTGAAATTCGCCGGGATCAGCCCTGCCACCTCATCGCTTAAACGGGTGTAAAGATTGCCTGTCTCAGCTCTGTACTCGTCAATGATGCTCATCGCGTTTGTCATCATCTCCGGAGTAATGTTTACTGTGCCTGTACTTCCCATTGCCATAGTGAAATCCTCCCTTTTTTACATTTTTATGCTCTGATTGAGTTCTTCGTATTTGATAAAGATACTTTTATAATACCCTGTCCCGATAATCTCTGTCAATGTATCCGAAGTATGCCGGATCACCAGCAGCAGATCTTCGATCGGCTGAATGAGCACATCCTCTGCGGTCAGTTCCAGCTGCCTGCCCGCCGGGGTATCCAGCGCTGTTGTCAGATCATGGTACATCTGCTTCAGTCTGCTCTTTAATTTTTCAGTCCGCGCCGCAAGGTCCTTCATATCCTGTGAAGCTGTGTGAAATGCACTGTCATCCAGGATAATGTCCTGAGAAAGCGTCATAGAACATCACCCCCTCCTTTCGCTTCCCGGATCTTCTGCAGTAATGGCTGCCTTACATCCTTATTTAAAAGACTGCACATTTGTTCTGCCTCGTCATACCTCCCAAGGTCAATGCATGCCTGTATCCGGTAAGAAACAGCCATCATGTCCGTAGGATCCTTGATCATAGCGTTTCTGAAGAATTTTATGATCTCTCCGTACTTTGACGCCGCATCCGGCATTCCCAGTTCTTTCATGGCGTTTGCCTCTGTATATTTTCCCATGTACCTGTGCTGCAGGCTTTCACTGGTCTGCAGCTTGCGGGCATATTCGATGACCTTCTCAAAATCCTTTTTCAGGGTAAACGCCCCGACATACAGACGGTTGATCTGGTCGATAAGCCCCGGGGTATACTGCGCTTCCTGCCCGTCCAGGCGGTAAGCTGCTTCTTCCTCCTGCGGATCGTCCGGGATCTCTGTGAAGTATTCCCGGTTTCCGTCCTCGTCCGGCTCCACGCCCTGGACAAGCTCCTCCAGTCCGTATTCGCCCAGCTCCTCTTCAATCCTCATGCGGTCTTCCGCAATCATATCCTCCACATCATAATCCGAAAGCTCATGTATCTCCGGCCGGATTTCCATGACTTCAAATCCGTTGTTGTAAGCATCTGCCGGATTCCGGGCAGCATTCAGGCATGCGATCGTCCTGTCCGCGTTTTCCATCTGCAGATGGATCTCCGCCGCGTTTATGTAGCTGTCGATGACATCTTTCACCTGGGGCTTTAATGTCTTTAAGCTTTTGTCAATGATCGTAAGGGCAGCGGTGAAATGAGCCCGGTCAGAGTCCTGCCGATACTTCTCCAGCTCTAATGTTATGCGGTCCATATAGTAATCTGCCGACGGCCCGGCATATTTCTCTGCCATCTGGAGTTCCTTTTCCGCGGTCTCCAGACGCTTCGCCTGGATCAGCAGCTTAAATGCGATCTGGTATCCCTTATACTCCGAGGGAGCGATCATCTTAATCTGGTTGGCTGTATGTAAACCATTGCGGATATCATTCTTAATGCCATATATCACTGCTTTGCGCTGCATGATATCCAGATCCACGCCTAAGAGCTGTTCTGCTTTGCTCAGGTTGACAAGCGCGTCATCATATCTCCCGATGTCAAAACAGATAATTCCAAGCACATTATACAATTGGACCAGATTCTCCGGAACGCATCCCAGCTCCTCCGCCCTGGCGAACGAGTTCATGGCATTTACCGTCTGGTCTGCCGTTGCCTGGGCAAATCCCAGATCATAATACCTGTTCCCATTGGCCCCGTCGCACTTCACTGCCTGGCTGTAATTTTTAATCGCCTCATCATAGCGCGCCAGCGACATACACGCATTACCCGCGCACTTGTAGGCATCCGGGTTCCTTGGTTCCAGCGCGATCGCCCGTCTCGCCAGATTTAGGGCTGTTTCGTTTTCCTGATTCAAAAATGCCAGGCGTGAATCAGCGATCAGATCTTTTGCTCCCATGTCATTCCTCCTCTTGATACTGTAAAACATATCTTTTATTGATCAAAGCACAAATTAAAAGATCCCCATTTCTTCCAGTTGTTCTGCATCCTTCAGATTACTGATAATATCCATAAAGTTCTCCGCAGCGAATTCCATTTCATCATAAACATTTTTTTGAAGATCCTCGTCATAATATCCTGTAGGCGTCCTTAAATAAATCTGACCATAACTATCTGTTCCGGAATCGCAGTTCAGTACCACTGTGCAGCCACAACTATCCAGGATGGGCAGGTGATATTTCTCAATCATCTTTTCCTCACAACAATTTTTATATATTGATGGTATATTATCAGGAGTAAACCATTCTGATATTTCTAACGCATTTTCTTCATCAATAACATAATATTTTCTTAC
>DWUV01000034.1 GCA_019120595.1 Candidatus Mediterraneibacter tabaqchaliae
CCAGTACGGTAACAATACATTTTTTCATTTTTGATTTCCTCCTGTATCAGACTGTAATAATATCCGAAACCGTATCCCGGCTGGCTACAAACATGTCCAGATCTTCGCCCCTGTAATCATTGTCGCCGAGAGTCACCTCCAGCTTTACCGTTTCATATGCAAGTTTCGCATAATTATTCTCTTTGCTTAAATGTCCGAGGACAATGTGCTTCAGATTATCATGTAGTATATCACAAAGCAGACGCCCTGACAATTCATTTGACAGATGCCCCTTATCCCCCAGGATACGCTGTTTTAAATAATAGGGATACCCGCCGACTTCCAGCATATGGATGTCATGGTTCGCCTCCAGCAGCACCGCGTCCAGGCCTTTCAGATGATCCACTGTATACCCGTCATATTTGCCCAGGTCCGTTGCCACCGCGACAGATTTCCCGCCGCACTCCAGACGGTATCCGGACGGCTCGTTCGCATCATGGGAAATGGCGAACGGATCGATGGTCACATCGCCGAGAGTAAACGGCTCATCCGTATGTATCGGGTGGAGGAGCCCTTCCGGCATCTTCCCCAGCCCTGAATAACTTAAGATCCCTTCGATCGTCCCCGGGGTCGCGTACACCGGGATCTCATATTTCCTGCTGAACACGCCCAGTCCCTGGATATGGTCCGAGTGCTCATGCGTGATCAGGATCCCGCTTAATTCCTCCCCCTTGATCTCCAGTTTTTTCAGGCCTTCCTCGATTCTTTTTTTGCTGATCCCTGTATCTACGAGCAGGTGCGTATCATCGCTCCCCACATAGATACAGTTGCCGCTGCTCCCGCTGGCAATGCTGCACATTCTCATAATCCTAATCTCTCTCCTATTTGTCTCTTTGTATCTTCAAAATCCCCGCTGTTGTCTATGACAGCAGTGCACACCGAGCGGAACCGCTCTTCCCCGGGCTGTGATGCGATCATCTGCGTGATCCTTTCATCCGTATACCCCCGGGATGCTTTCAGGCGCTCCCGGCGCACATGTTCTTCCGTATAAATATACCACAGTTCATCGCACAGCTCCTTCCCCGCGTCCGGGAGGAGCGCCGCCTCTGCCACATAGAGGTTCACGCCCTCTGCCGCTCTCTGCGCGATATCTTCCTTTACCCGGCGCATCACTGCCGGGTGGACGATCTCATTCAGCTCCTCAAGCTCTTTCTCATCAGAAAAAACGATCCGGGAAAGCTCCGCCCGGTCCAGTTCCCCGTCCCTGCCGACCACGCGGCTGCCGAAATGCTCTGTGATCCGCCGGAAACAGTCTGTCCCTTTCTTCTGGAGCTCTTTTGCCGTCTCATCCATCTGGCACACATAAGCCCCATACGCATCTTTCAGCCAGCGGAGCACTTCGCTCTTACCGGAGCCTACCCCGCCGGTAATGCCAAGAACCTTCACCTTTCCATCCTCCTCGTACTGCTTCTGTCCATACCTTCCTGCTCCATCCCTGTCATTTGGCCTCATACCAGCTGCTCCCCGTATGCATATCTGCGATCAGGGGCACGGACAGGTCCGCGGCGTTCTCCATCTTGTCCTTCAGGATTGCTTTCACCTCGTCCACTTCCGATTCCGCCGCCTCGATCAGAAGTTCATCATGCACCTGAAGGATCAGGCGGGATTTCATATTCCGCTTCTTCAGCTCCTCGTTGACGCCGATCATGGCGATCTTGATGATGTCAGCCGCAGTTCCCTGGATCGGCGCGTTCATTGCCACCCTCTCCCCGAAATTCCTCTGCATAAAATTACTGGATTTCAGCTCAGGCACCGGCCTTCTCCTTCCGAACAGCGTCACTGCGTATCCTTTTTCCTTTGCATGCGCGACCGAATCGTCAAGGAACTTCTTAATGCCCGGATAAGTCTCAAAATAATGCTCAATATACTGGGCAGCCTCTTTTCTGGTGATGCTCAGGTCCTGGCTCAGCCCGAAGGAGCTGATCCCGTACACAATGCCGAAATTCACCGCCTTGGCATTGCGCCGCTGAAGGTCTGTCACCTCATCAAACGGCGTGTGGAATACCTGGGACGCGGTCATCCTGTGGATATCCCTTGCCTCTCTGTATGCCCGGATCAGCTGCTCATCGCCGGAACAGTGCGCCAGGATCCTCAGCTCGATCTGAGAGTAGTCCGCATCCACGAACACGCATCCTTCTTGCGGCACAAAGACCTTGCGGATCAGCCTTCCCAGCTCCATGCGCACCGGGATGTTCTGCAGGTTCGGTTCCGTACTGCTCAGACGCCCGGTAGCTGTGACCGTCTGGTTAAATTTCCCGTGGATGCGCCCGTCTTTTCCTATATATACTGCCAGCCCGTCCGCATAGGTTGATTTCAGCTTTGTGAGCTGGCGGTACTCCAGGATCTTCGCCACGATCGGATGATCCGGCGCCAGCTTGTCCAGCACATCCGCAGCCGTAGAGTATCCTGTCTTCGTCTTTTTCGCATGGGGCATGCCCAGCTTCTCAAAGAGGATCACGCCGAGCTGCTTCGGGGAATTGATATTAAACTCTTCGCCCGCCAGTCCATAGATCTCCTTCTCCAGTTCCACGATCCGGCTCCCCAGCTGGCTGCCGTAAGCCTTCAGCGCTTCCGCCTCCACCTTAACGCCTGCCTGTTCCATATCAAACAGCGTAAACACCAGGGGCATCTCAATGTCAAAGAAAAGCCGGTCCATCTCCTGCTCCCTGAGCTTCTCCTCCAGGATGGGCGCTGCCGCATAAGCAGTATATGCCTCATAGCAGGCCTTTGCCGCATCATCTGCCTTTTCATCGATCAGAAGATTTAGCTGCTCTCTTGCCACATCTTCATGATCATAGTCACTTTTCAGCGGATTCAGCAGATATGCTGCCACGATCACGTCAAAGCTGTTTTCCTTCTTTGCCCCCGGAAGATAGGAAAGGTAATCTTTCAGACCGCACATGGCAAAACATTTCACCTTCCCGGCAAGCTCAGAGAGCTCCGAAAACAGAAAATCCATGTCTGTATCCATGCCGCACGGGATCGAACAGATCTTGTCCTTCCCATAGGCGATGGCGATCCTTCCGAAACCGGAGGGATGGGCGAACAGGGGCAGCACATTCCCGGGATCTTTTGAGACAGCCGCACCTGCCCGCCCGGCTTGTGCTGCTTCCGCAAAGATCTTCCGGATTTCTTCCTTATCCGTCACTTCGCGGAATGCTTTTTCTATCTCATTTGCAGACGCCTCGACATCGAACCGGCTCAGCATGTTCTTAAACTGCAGGCGCTTGAAAAGTTCATGCGCTTCCTTTGTATATGGATTTCCGTGGCGCGCCTTCTCAATATCAAACTCAATATCCGCATGAGTGTTGATGGTGGCCAGCGCTTTGCTCATCTTCGCCTGCTCCCAGTACTCTTTCAGATTTTTGCTGGCGCGGGGCGGCTTCAGCTCGTCTGCATGCTCGTATGCATTTTCAATAGTCTGATAATCCTGTATGATCTTTGTCGCCGTCTTTTCCCCCACCCCGGGCACACCGGGGATATTGTCGGAAGCATCGCCCATCAGCGCCTTCACATCGATAAATTCTTTCGGAGTGACGCCGTACCTCTCCTTTACGTCCGCGGCATTGTAATCTTCCACTTCCGTCTTTCCCTGCTTTGTCTTTGGGATGCGGATCTTCACATGCTCTGTGGCAAGCTGCAGTGTATCCCGGTCCCCGGATATGATAGACACGTCCATACCTTTTCCCTCGCACATGCAGGAGATCGTCCCCAGCAGGTCGTCCGCCTCAAGTCCTGCCTGCTCGATGATCTCGATATCCATGGCCCGCAGCACGTCCTTGATCACAGGCACCTGCTGCCGCAGTTCTTCTGCCATAGGCTTTCTCGTCCCTTTATAGTCTGCATACATCTCATGCCGGAACGTCGGCGCGTGCACGTCAAATGTGACAGTCAGGTACTCCGGCTTCTCTTCATCCAGGATCTTGAACATAATATTCAAAAATCCGTAGACTGCGTTCGTGTGCAGCCCCTCCGAGTTCGTCAGGTCCGGGACCCCGTAAAAAGCACGGTTTAAGATACTGTGCCCGTCTATCAGTACGATCTTCTCTCTCATTAAAATCTTCCTCCGTCCATAGCTGCCGCCGGTCCGCCAAATCCACGCGGTCCGCGGCACAACGCATAGCTTACTAAAGTATACACTAAAAATCAGCTTTTTAAAAGGCTGACTTTATGGTATTATATTACGGAAATCAAAGCAGGCTGCTGTTCACAGTAACCAAAGGAGGAATCAGATCATGGACGGAATCATCTTTGACATAGACGGCACGCTGTGGGACTCCACGGATCCCGTGGCGGCATCATGGAACCGCTCGATCCGGGAATATTCATCCCTGGACCTCACGATCAATGCCGATATCTTAAGCGGGCTTTTCGGGAAGACAATGACCGAGATCGGGAATACACTCTTTCCCGGCATGCCTGAGGAGGAGAAGGAACATCTTCTCAATATCTGCATGGAACAGGAGAACCGATATCTGGAAGATCACCCGGGAACTTTTTACGACGGTGTCATCGAGACGGTCAAAAAACTTGCTGAAAAGTATCCGCTCTTTATCGTGAGCAACTGCCAGTGCGGATATATCGAAGTGACTGTCAGGAGCGGAGGTCTCGAGTCCTGTATCAGGGACCACCTCTGTTTCGGGGAGACTCAGGTGCCCAAGGGCCAGACCCTTCTCCTGCTGATGGAACGGAACGGACTCAAAGCCCCGGTTTATGTGGGAGACACCCAGGGTGACGCAGATGCCTGCCGGGAGGCTGGGATCCCGTTCATCTTCGCTGAGTACGGGTTCGGCGATGTGCCGGACGCGGAGATGCGGATCCGCAGTTTTTCTGATCTCTGCGGGATGTTCCTGTAATCCCTTCCGGTCCGGAGCTCTGAATGAGCTGAAATCCTTTTATCAGAAACAGATACAACAGCCCGGACAGGCGATGTCCCCTTTTCCAAAGGGGATGCCTGTCCGGGCTGATCTTATCTTTCTCTTATTCTGTAATAGTAAATGTCCTCGTGATCGGCGCAGCCAGATAATTTCCGCCCAGCGTCACAACCGTCACGACATAGCTTCCCGGCTCTGTCGGGGCTGTCGTAGTACTTGAATAGATTTTCCAGGATGTTGTAAAGCCTGAATACAGGAAATGCACATTCTCCTGCGAGATCGTCACATCCCCGTTATAGGACAGCTTTACTCCAAAGTCAAATGTCTCTGCCTGCTCCGCTGTCAGCTTTCCTCCCGGGATCTCCTGATTCCAGGTCAGCTTCACGCCGGAAGCGCGCATCTTGACAAGCACCATCCCGATGCCCACGCCAGTCTCGTAGTTTACATTGTCCGTGATCGCGGCAGCCGTATAAAGTCCGGCACGGCTCGGTGTTCCGAATGCGATCCTCACCGAATCCATAAGAGACGGCATATTATTGATCACGTTCAGGATCTGACCGAATGTACCTGTATCGATATTCAGCTTATCCAGAAGATCCAGCAGCTCCTGTGTGCTGAACAGCTCACGGAGCTCCCCTATCGTCACTCCTTCATTCAGCATCTGGGTAAAGGACTTCCCGCTGATCGCTTCCACGATCGGATCCAGGATCTTCAGGAAGTCATTGTCCGTATAACGCTCCGGCAGGTTCAGATAGACCGCTGTTGAGATATCGCTTGTCGCACCCACGAACAGAGTATATACATCAAAATCATCCGCCGGATCTGTTGTCACAAACCCTTTCGGAAGCGGCTCGTCCGCAAAAATATTCGTAGAGCTTACCGATACAGATACTTTTGCCTTATTGACGGACAGCGCCCCTTCAACCGCTGATACCGGCTTGTACTCTGTATTTCCCCGGAAGGAGATCCGGATCTGCTGGTCTCCCGCTCCCATTGCAGGATAGTTCAGAAGGTCAGCTGTGCCTCCTTCGATCGGCACCCAATTCTTTCCGAGGTCTCCCAGCGACCCTGAGACAGCTGTTCCGTAATACTCAATCGTAAAATCGTCCGCATCCACGCTGTCTTTTGCGGGAAGTACGGAATTTTCCCAGTCGATCGCGCTGTCAAGGATCTCCTGCCTCATCACTGCCGGATCCATGTTATAAGTAATGGCAGCTCCTTCTTTATACACAATACTGCTGGCATATCTGCCGTCGGCTACCGTTACCTCTGTCTCTGCGGAAGTTCCGTAGTACTGGTCATTCTCCCCGTAGGAGATCCGGATCCGCCATGTCCCCTCTGACATTGCAGGATAGTTCAGCGCGCTGACCGTGCCGCCCTCCAGGGGAACCCATGCTTTCCCGAGATCTCCGAGAGAACCTGTCACTGCCGTTGCATAGTATTCGATCGTCACATCATTTACCGAAAGCTGCGGCTCGGACGAAGCAACGACTGTACTCATGATATTCTCTCTCATCCTGTCATAATTAACGGACAGGTCTTCATTGTATGCCAGATTCACCGTGCATCCCTGATCCAGCACGACCGAGGAAGCAAGCTTGGCTGCTTTTGTAAGCGTAACCGCTGTGTCAGTGCCTGCCAGCCTTACCTGATAAGTGCTGTCTGAGTTAGCCGCAAGAGCCGGATGTGTATATGTTGTTGTAACAAATACTACTTTTTTCTCGCTCGTAAATCCATTGACCGATCCCCATGCGTCATTGGTGAGAAGCCCGTTTTTCCCGGTACAGTAATATTCCCACTCCAGGCTCTGCAGGTCCACTTCACCCGCATTCGCCACCAGGGCGCGTCCCAGGATCTCTTTTACTGACGCCGCGTCAGATCCCGCCGGGATAACGGCTGTGCCATTCTGAAGCTGCGGCACCGCTTCCGCCTCTCCCTGGCCCGCATCCTCTGTCACCGTGTCCATTCCGGTCTCAGCTGATCCCGCAGTCAACTCCTGGGCATAGACAGCATACTGCGGCATGGATGCCTGAACCAGCATAGCCGCTGCCAGCGAAGCTGCCAGCCATTTTGTAAGTTTCTTCTGTTTCATTTTTCGGATTCCTCCCTTTTCTCTCATTTTTTCTGCAGATATACAAAAATTATACACCTTGCAAAACCGCCAATTATTTTAGCACAATTACGGATTTATGCAACACAAAATTTGTTAATATCTTGTATAATTTTCTAAAATTGTACATTTCAGCCGCGCCGTTCGGCCCCCCTCACAGGATTGCCAATTTCGGCTGTTGCCGCTGTTTCCCTCCGCACGCGTTTTTAAGGCATTGAAAAAACTGCCTCTCTACGATTTACCAACCGTAAAGAGACAGTCTGGATATCATGTATCTAAATTCATAATTTCATCCGATTGTCTGCATTTGACATCTGTCTTCTGCTTATTTTGCTCTTCTCCGCACTGACTTCATCGACAGCACAGTAATCGCCATCATACCTGCAGCGCCGGTAAACAGTATCCAAAGAGACGCATCCGGGCTGTCCCCGGTCTTTGGCGCTCTCGCCGTGCTGTTATCAGACACGGTCCCGCCATTGACTGACCCTGACGCTGCTGCCGCTGACAGTGTCTCCGGTTCTTCCGTTGCCGGAGATGTCACCGTATTCTCTGTCTCCGGCGGCGTCGTCGGCTCCTCCATTTCCTGCGGTGTTGTCGGCTCCTCCGTCTCCGGCGGTGTTGTCGGCTCCTCTGTCTCTGACGGCGTCATCGGCTCCTCCGTCTCTGACGGTGTTGTCGGCTCGTCCGCTGCCGGCGGTGTTGTCGGCTCCTCCGTCT
>DWUV01000035.1 GCA_019120595.1 Candidatus Mediterraneibacter tabaqchaliae
TTTACCTTTCTGTCGATCTCATCCTTCGGAACTTTACGAAGTTTCAGACCGAATGCCATGTTATCATATACTGTCATGTGCGGATACAGAGCGTAGTTCTGGAATACCATTGCGATATCACGGTCCTTCGGCTCTACATCGTTCATAACCTTTCCGTCGATCTTAAGTGTACCGCCGGAGATATCCTCCAGACCTGCGACCATACGAAGTGTTGTAGATTTTCCACATCCGGAAGGTCCTACAAAGATGATAAACTCTTTGTCAGCGATCTCAAGGTTGAAATCCTTTACAGCGTGGAATCCATTCGGATAAATTTTCTGAATGCCTTCAAGTGATAAACTTGCCATTGTTATATTGCCTCCTTAAAAAATGTTTCTCTTTGAATCTGGAATCAGTATACTTCTCCGGGCGGAAATGGACAATGTCACGAGTAACTAAAAAAGAGAAAAAAAAATGTACATTTGTGATAATGCTCACCCAATGCCTGAAAGACCGGGACTCTGACCAACAGGTTCTCTGACCGATTGACGCGCGCACCCAAATCCGCTACAATAGCGTTGTGCCTGCGGACAGTCAGTCCTTCCGCCCGCAGGGAACATATTTGAGAACATATTTAACTAATATGAAAACACATGAAAAGAGGTATACGGACATGGCAAACCCAATCATTACATTTGAAATGGAAAACGGCGATATCATGAAAGCAGAGCTCTATCCTGAGATCGCCCCGAACACAGTGAACAATTTTATCTCTCTGGTCAAAAAGGGATTTTATGACGGACTGACCTTCCACCGGGTGATCCGCGGCTTTATGATCCAGGGCGGATGTCCGGACGGGAACGGCATGGGCGGCCCAGGATACTCGATCAAAGGAGAATTCTCCCAGAACGGCTTCAGAAACGATCTTGCGCATGACCCGGGCGTTCTCTCCATGGCAAGGGCTATGCATCCGGATTCTGCCGGAAGCCAGTTTTTTATCATGCATGAGAAAGCGCCGCATCTTGACGGAGCGTACGCCGCATTCGGAAAGATCACAGAAGGCATGGACGTTGTAAACAGGATCGCGGAAACTGCAACAGATTACAGCGACCGCCCTCTTGAACCTCAGGTGATAAAAAAAGTTACGGCAGAACTCTTCGGCGCGGAGTACGCTGAACCGGAAACTGTCTAAAGCACTGTATAAGGAGAAAACAGGATTATGGCTGGAAAGATACAAAAACCGGCTGCTGTATGCGCGCTCGCCCTTCTGTGCTGTGCACTGTGGGGGAGCGCGTTTCCCTGCATCAAACTGGGATATGCGTGGCTGGATATCCAGGGAACAGGAAGTCAGATCTTATTTGCAGGATACCGGTTCTTTTTGTCCGGTATCCTTACCTTTGTGATCGGATGCGCTGTGGAGCGCAGATTTCTGACCATAAAGCGTTCTTCCGTATGGCACGTATTCCGTCAGGGACTCCTGCAGACAACCGTGCAGTACGTGTGCTTCTATATCGGACTCGCCTACGCCACCGGCGCCAAGAGTTCGATCATCAATGCCTCTCAGGGATTCGTCGCGATCATCGCCTCTCATTTCATGCTGAAATCCGAGAAGATGACATGGAAGAAAACAGTCGGATGCATTCTCGGGCTTGCGGGAGTGGTCGCTGTCAACCTGTCCCCCGGCGCATGGGGAAGCGGTTTCTCGATGAAGGGAGAAGGGATGGTCCTCATATGCACGGTCGTGTACGGGATCAGCATGGTACTGCTCAAGATGATCTCAGACAAGGAAAGCCCCATGGCCATCACTGCTTATCAGACCCTGATGGGCGGCGCTCTCCTGGTCATCATCGGATCCGCAATGGGCGGGCATGTGGGAGGCTTCACTGCAAAAAGCGTAGCTCTCCTGATCTATATGGCTCTTTTATCGACCGCCGCTTTCAGCATCTGGACCATCCTGATGAAATATAACCCGGTCGGAAAAGTCGCAGTCTTTACATTCACCATCCCTATTTTCGGGGTGGCCCTGTCCGGGCTTCTCCTCGGGGAACAGGTACTGGAATTGAAAAATCTGATTGCTCTTGTACTTGTTAGCACAGGTATCATAATCGTAAACAGAAAATAAAAAGTGCAAGGGGTCAGACCCCATTGAAGAGGGGTCTGACCCCTTGCACTTTTTATGATACCTTATATTCCATGATAAAATCATCCATAATGAACCCGCCGCCGATATCCGCTTCCTGTGTATCGATCGTCTCAAACCCCAGATGCCGGTATACGCCGAGCGAATTGTCATTATGCTTATTGCAGGTGAGCCAGACCGCGGAATACCCGCGTTCCCGGCAGAGATCCTTTAAGAAACCGAATGTCTTTGTGGCCAGATGCCGCCCCCTGCTTTCTTTTTTTATGTAGAGCTTGCTCAGGAAAAGCCGGTTATCCTCTCCCGGATGGATGCCGGTATATCCGCAGGATTCTCCGTCATGGATGATCTGGTAATACTCGTACCCCTCCGCGATCTGCTCTTTCAGGGCCGGGTAGGACTGGAATTTCTCTACCATATATTCCACCTGTTCTCTCCCGATGATGGGAGTAAAATGTTCATTCCAGATCACATTCGCGAGATCCGCGATCTCCCGGATCTGTTGATCCGTTTCTGCTTTCCTTACTTGAAATTGATCCATCGTCATAACCTCCTGATAATTTTTTATCTGCTGTCCTGTCCCATGCCCGTTTCCTGCACCGGCGCATAAACAGTCATATCGGTTCCGCTGTCCCGGATCAGAATGTCTCCCCGCATCCCGAAAAACTTCCATACTACGTACAGATCCCCTGCTGCTCCCGAAAGATTCACAAGCTGGATAAAATAAACAGCCCAGAACCAGCTTTGAGGAACCAAAATGAGTAATACGGTCAGAAATATCCCCCATATCACTATGGGCGCAAGGGCAATCACAACATACTGACTTTTATTGAAGTAAGCCTTGCTTCCTGCATAGGCATACAGGCCTGTAAAACCATACTGTGCTTTCCGGCCGCTGTAATATTTGATAAAAGTTCCATGGACAAATTCATGGAGAAAGATATACAGGACCGTTCCTCCGAATGCGGCGGCAAGCCGCGCAAAATACAGTAGCATCCCATCAGACATACTGTAAAATGTATGGATCGGAACAAATCGATGTCCGATCACGCCTCCTGCGAGAAAAATAACAAGAGCCAGTATATTGACAAGCACCGCAAGCCTCCTGTCCTTCTGCAGATCGACCCTGCACAGCTCCTCATAGCCGTCAGGCAGGGTAAAGCACACCGATGGCTCTTCAAACTTCTTCTTATCCATAACACGCTCTCTCCTCTCCAGGTATCCGGCTTTTCCGGATCAGCTTCCTTCCGTCAGATCTGTTTTCTTAATGGCCGGAAGTCCCATAAAGATTTAATATGACACATCCCACTACGATCATCACCACTGCGATCACGCCGACAGTATTCAGCTTCTGCCCGAATACGACAGCTGCGATAACCGTTGTGGCAACGATCCCACCCGCGCACCAGGTAGCGTAAGCCACACCCAGATCGATCTTAAGCAGGGCTTTTGAAAATGAATAAAAGCAAAGGATGTAAAAGACAACACAGCCCGCTGCCGGAATGAGTTTTGAAAATCCTTCCGATGCCTTCAGCAGAGTCGTCGCGATGATCTCGAATACGATCGCCATCCCCAGTAATACATATTGCATGCCTTATCCTCCTGATCTTCTCTCCTGTCCGGTCTGTTCCGAAACGATGAAATAACCACTGCCAATTATACTCTGTTTTTCTGATTTCATCAATCCAAAACCATCTTATGTTGTTAGCACTCGCTTCAAAAGAGTGCTGATTTTCTATTGACTTTTAATTTTTGCTGTACTAGAATGTCATTTAGATAAAAATCCATCCCGCAGCCCACCCGGATCCCGGCCTGCGGGTCAGATCTGAAAAGGAGTGTTCAATATGGCAGTTAAAAAAGGAAACTTATCTATTGACAGCGAGAATATATTTCCGATCATAAAAAAATGGGTATATTCAGACCATGATATCTTTGTGCGTGAGATGGTATCCAACGGATGCGACGCGATCACAAAGTTGAAAAAACTGGACATGATGGGAGAATATGAACTTCCCGAGGGCTATAAGCCGAAGATCGAAGTCATCGTCAGTCCGGAAGATAAAACCATGAAATTCATCGACAATGGTCTCGGCATGACAGCAGACGAAGTAGAGGAATATATCACTCAGATCGCATTTTCAGGCGCGACCCAGTTCCTCGAAAAATATAAAGACAAGACCACAGAGGACGATATGATCGGACATTTCGGTCTTGGATTTTATTCCGCATTTATGGTCGCAGACGAGGTGCAGATCGATACTCTTTCCTATAAAGAAGGCGCAGTCCCGGTACACTGGGCAAGCCAGGGCGGTACAGAGTATGAGATGCAGGACGGCAGCAAGACGACCGTGGGTACTGAGATCACTCTGTTCCTGAACGAAGACAGCCTTGCCTTTGCAAATGAATACCGTGCAAGAGAGGTCCTGGAGAAATACTGCTCCTTCATGCCGGTAGAGATTTTCCTGTCCAAGGCAAATGCTGAACCGGAATATGAGACGATCAACGAGGAAGACCTGCTCGATACGGATACAGTGATCGAGCACATCGAGGAAGCGCCTTCCAATGACGACAATTCCGCCGGGAGCTCCTCTTCCGATGACAGCGGGGAGAAATCCGAAAAGGCTGAGCCAAAGAAAAAAGTAAAGATCGTAAAACGTCCGGTGCCCATCAATGATATCCATCCGCTGTGGGGCAAGAATCCGAGCGAGTGTACCAAAGAAGAATATATCGACTTCTACCGCAAGGTATTCATGGACTACAAAGAGCCTCTGTTCTGGATCCACCTGAACATGGATTATCCGTTCAACTTAAAGGGCATCCTCTATTTCCCGAAGATCAACACAGAGTATGAATCCATTGAAGGAACGATCAAACTGTATAATAACCAGGTGTTTATCGCAGATAACATCAAAGAAGTGATCCCGGAATTCCTTATGGTATTAAAGGGAGTCATCGACTGCCCGGACCTGCCGCTCAACGTATCCAGGAGTGCTCTCCAGAACGACGGATTTGTCAATAAAGTAGCGGATTATATCTCCAAAAAGGTTGCGGACAAGCTGACCGGGATGTTCAAAACAGACCGCGAGAATTATGAAAAATACTGGGACGACATCAGCCCATTCATCAAATTCGGCTGCCTGAAGGATGAGAAGTTCGGAGAAAAGATGAAGGATTCCATGATCTATAAGAATCTGGACCACAAATATCTGACCCTGGACGACATCATCAAAGAAAGCAAAGGTGAAACTGAGGCTGACGGCGAAGCCGCAGAAGGTGCATCTGACGGCGAAAAGGCGGACAGCGCCGCACCGCAGACAGGATCCGGCAGCAGAGACGCCCAGACAGATAACACAGCTTCGGATGACAATGAAAAAGAGGAAGAAAAGACCAGCATCTATTATGTGACAGACGAGGTACAGCAGAGCCAGTACATCAATATGTTCAAGGCACAGGGACAGGATGCGATCATCCTGACTCACAACATTGACTCTGCATTTGTGACCTATCTGGAGCAGAAGCATCCTGACATCCAGTTCCTGCGCATCGATGCGGACGTCCATGAGTCTCTGAAAGACGAAGTGGCAGAAGATGAAAAGGAATCCTTCCAGAAGACGGCTGACAGCCTTGTGGAGATCTTCCGCAAAGAGCTGGGCAACGATAAGCTTAACGTAAAAGTTGAAAAACTCAAAGATGATAAAGTCGCTTCCATGGCAGTCCTGTCCGAACAGGAGCGGCGCATGGCAGAAATGATGAAGATGTACGGCATGGGCGGCATGGATCCCTCCATGTTCGGAAGCCAGGCAACACTGGTCCTGAACGCAAACCACCCGCTGGTACAGTTCCTCGTTGAACACAAACGCAGCAAAAATGTCCCGATCATCTGCAAACAGCTCTACGACCTGGCAATGCTGGCGCATAAGCCGCTGAGCCCGGAAGAAATGACCGCCTTCGTACAGAGAAGCAACGAGATCATGATGCTCCTGACAAAATAAAAATCTGTATTTGTGGGGGAGCCGACCGATTGGTGAAACGTCCGAAAACAGTGAAGCGCGGATGTCGGGGACGTATTCAGCGCGGGGATATGGCTGGCATCGGCTCCGCTCCATGAGGCAGGAAAAACTAC
>DWUV01000036.1 GCA_019120595.1 Candidatus Mediterraneibacter tabaqchaliae
CATCCCCTCTTACCATCCGTTTTCTCGCGCAGGTAAGGGTCAGTTTCTGCTCTGCGCGGGTGATGCCCACATAACAGAGCCTGCGCTCTTCCTCCAGTTCTTCGGGGTCATCGCCTGTGATCGTCATATAGCTCGGGAACAGTCCGTCTTCCATCCCTGCCAGATAAACCCGCGGGAATTCCAGCCCTTTGGCGCTGTGCAGGGTCATGAGCACCACATAATCCTGGTTTTCATCCAGGCTGTCAATATCCGCCACAAGAGCCACCTCTTCCAGGAACCCGCTCAATGTCGCCGCCTCATCCCGGTCCGCGCAGTCCTCTTCATAAGCGGCGGCCTTGCTGACAAGCTCATCGATATTCTGTATCCGCGCTTCATTTTCCTCCGGGGTATCCCCATCCAGGCTCTCAATATATCCCGTCTTCTCTATGATCTCATTTAAAAGGTCCGTCAGACTCTCCCGCTCTGCCTGCCCCTTAAAATACTCGATCAGCGCCGCAAAGGAATCCAGCTTTGACGCGCTGCGCCCCACTCCGGCGATAAGCTCCGGCGCGAGGAGCGCCTCATAAAATCCGATGCCTCTTGCTGCCGCCGACTCCTGGATCCGGTTGACCGTGGTCAGCCCGATCCCTCTCTTCGGCACGTTAATGATCCTGCGCACAGCAAGGTCATCCTGTCCGTTATCCACAGTCTTTAAATAGGCAAGGATATCCTTGATCTCCTTTCTGGCATAGAAGTTAATGCCCCCTACGATCTTATACGGGATATTCATTGCCACAAATTTCTCTTCGAACAGACGGGACTGTGCATTCGTCCTGTAAAGAATGGCACTGTCATTGTAAGACGCCCCTTCCGAAACGCTCTCCCTGATATCCTCTGCGATAAATTCCGCCTCATCATAGGCTGTGTCAAACTGCTTCAGAGTGATCTTCTCACCCACGCCGTTATCAGTCCAGAGCGTCTTGTCCTTGCGCCCTTTATTATTGCGGATCACGCCATTGGCCGCATCGAGGATATTCCCGGTCGAACGGTAGTTCTGCTCCAGCTTGATCACGCGGGCATCCGGGAACTCCTTCTCAAAATCAAGGATATTGCGGATATTCGCCCCCCGGAATTTATAGATCGACTGATCGTCATCTCCGACCACACAGAGATTCCTGTATTTCCCCGCCAACAGACTGACCAGCTTAAACTGCACGGTATTCGTGTCCTGATACTCGTCCACCATGATATAACGGAACCGCTCCTGATAGCTCTCCCTCACATCCGGCTGCGTGTCCAGAAGCTGCACGGTCTTTACGAGCAGGTCGTCAAAATCCAGGGCATTATTTGCGCGGAGCTGCGCCTCATACTCCCGGTATGCTTTGGCGATCTGCTGCTGCGCAAAATCCCCCCCTGCATTCAGCTCAAACTCCTCAGGCATGATCATTTCATTTTTCGCAGAAGAGATCACTGACAGGAGCATCCTCTCTTTAAACCGTTTTGTATCCAGGTCCGCCTTACGGCACACTTCCTTCATCAGTGTTTTCTGGTCGTCTGTGTCATAGATCGTAAACCGGTTATCATATCCGAGCCGGTCTATGTATCTCCTCAGGATCCTGACGCACGCTGAATGGAATGTACTCACCCAGATGCTCTCTGAGCCGAACCCTACCAGGTCATCCACCCTCTGGCGCATCTCTCCCGCCGCTTTGTTGGTAAAAGTAATGGCAAGGATATTCCACGGGTTGACCCCCAGCTCCTCGATCAGATATGCAATGCGGTGGGTCAGCACCCTGGTCTTTCCCGAGCCCGCACCTGCAAGGATGAGAAGCGGGCCTTCCGTGTGAAATACTGCGTCTTTCTGCGGTTCATTCAGCGTATCATATATACTCATCTGTATCTCCTTCATGTCCTGTAGATCAATGTCCGGCATCCACAAATAATATTGTGATTCCTGTCTATTATCGAACATGTTTTCGCTAAAGTCAACCAGATTTTCCACTTGCCATATAGTTTTGGTTACTATATAATGGATACACCGAGGTGATAAAATGAAAATCGACACAAATGATATATTAAACAGTATCCTTAAAAGCCTGGACCACGTTGACTACATCCGTCCGGAAGAGATCCCGAACATTGACCTGTATATGGATCAGGTGACCACTTTTATGGATGAGCATCTCTCCTCCACCAAGCGTTACAGTGAGGACAAGATCCTGACCAAGACCATGATCAATAATTATTCAAAAAACAATCTCCTTCCGCCGTCAGTGAAGAAAAAATATTCCAAGGAGCATGTTCTCCTTTTGATCCTGATCTATTATTTTAAAAACATCCTTTCCATCAAGGATATCGAGACGATCCTGACGCCTCTGCGCGAGAAATACTTTTCCGGCGAGCAGTCCCTGCCGCTCTCTGAGGTATACCGGGAGGTCTGCGAGATCGAGAAATCCCGCATCGAGCCCATGAAAGCATCCGTGCAGGAAGCGTATGAAAAATCGGGACAGGCTTTCCAGAGCATGCCGGAAGGGGAAGACCGGGAAGAACTGAGACTGTTCGCCTTTCTGTGCAGTCTGAGCTTTGACGTATATCTCAAGAAAATGATGATCGAGAAACTCATCGATGAGCTTGCTTCAAAGGAATAAATCTGTATTTGTCGGGGAGACTGTGATCGAATAAACCGGACGAAAACAGTGAAGCGCGGATGTCGAGGACGTATTCAGCGCGGGGATATGGCTGGCATCGACTCCGCTCCATGAGGCAGGAAAAACTACGAAATCAGGAGACACGCTAAACCCAGAGATCAGAAGAGAGGAACTCGGCTCCGCCTCAGACACCCTCTCTTCTG
>DWUV01000037.1 GCA_019120595.1 Candidatus Mediterraneibacter tabaqchaliae
ATGCCCAGCCTTTCTGCAAACAGGAATACTCCCGCCAGTATACACGCCGCAGCGGCTGCCATGATACAGATCCAGTCTGTATATCTGTGCTTCAGCATAATATGCTACCCCATATAATCGCCGTTGTATGATACAAGGACCGTGTGTGTCACACCTTCCATCCCTGCGACCGCATTGACAAACTCTGATCCGCCTTCCCGGAAACGCACCTCATAATTCAGCTCTATGCACCCCGGCGTAACGGTCTTGCTCTTTAAGGAAAGCGCCTTGACCTGATCTTTTATGTACGCCTCCACTTCCTTTTCCTGAGAGTCTGTCTGGCAGTGTACGACAAGGATATACGGGCGCTCCAGATTTTTCCTTCCCGCGAAGACCAGCAGCACCAGCCCGATAAAAACGCTCCCGAACACGGCAAGAGGGATAAACCCGGCTGCCAGAACAATGCCTGCGGCAATGCTCCAGAAAAGAAACGCGATATCCATAGGCTCTTTGATCGCTGTCCGGAATCTGACAATGGACAGCGCTCCGACCATCCCAAGAGAGAGGACGATATTGCTCGTGACAGCCAGCATCAAAAGCGCGGTGATCAAGGTCAGGGTTATGAGCGTCACGCCGAATGCCGCTGAGTACATCAGACCGCAGTAGCTCTTCTTATAGATCAAAAAGATAAAAAGCCCAAGCGCAAAAGCGAGGATCAGGGCAAGCGTCATATCCAGCACAGACACCGCGCTGATATTTTCCAGAAAAGAGGATTTGAATATATCCTGAAATGTCATTTCTCATTCACCTTTCACTATCCGTATTTTCGGCACACTGCATATTTTGAGTATGCACCTGTCTTTCTGTCCGGGGTCTGTACCGCCAGCCTCACAAGATCCGGCAGAAAAGCATCATATTTCACTTCCAGCACAGTACATCCTGCAGCAGGCACATGCATCCGGCCCGGATCCAGAAAATCCGTGCTGAAAAGTCCTGTATGCAGATCCCGGTCCAGTGTGATCCGCACGTTGCCCGGGGCATATACAAATGCCTCGCGCTCATAGCTGACAATGGTCTTCGGGCGCAGGAGCTGCCCATTCATTTTCGCGTAAAGTTCGGTCAGGAGCGGATCCGCACTCTCCAAAAGGAAGCCGATCTCCCCGGAAAGCAGCTGATGCGCCTGCTCCATCGTAAGGCGGGCGCTGCGTTTGGAACACAGCCCGCCTTTTTTTATCTTCTTTTCCAGCCTGAGGAATGTCAGATCCCGGTCATAATATCTCAGCCGGAACTTTTCCCTGTCGCTCACTCCCGCGGCCTTCTGCGCGAGAGCTTTGTCATCCGGAGTGTCAAAATACAGGCTGTTCACCCGGTATACTCCGTTTTCCCCTGCATGGCTGTCCCGGCGGAACAGCCTGCTCAGCCTGGAGGCAAGCACCGCGTCTTCCGCCGGGGTCACCATATGCTTCAGCTCATGCCGGAATGCAGCCGGCTTTTTTTCGATCTTCACAGCCTGCCCGGGCTTCCCGGACACCTCTGCTTTTCCTGTCCGATCAGTCGTCATAGCCGGAATCACCATAACCGGAATCTCCGTATCCGGAGTCGCTGTAACCGGAATCACCATAGCCGGAGTCGCCTCCGGACGGTGCTGCCGGGGCTGGCGCAGGAGTCGGTGCGGGAGCCGGGGCCGGCGCGCTGTAATCTGTCACTCCATCGTTATTCGGGCCATAGTCTGTGTCATCGTAATCTGTCACACCGTCGTTGTTCGGGCCGTAGTCTGTGTCATTGTAATCCGTCACACCATCGTTGTTCGGGCCATAGTCTGTGTCATTGTAATCCGTCACACCATCGTTGTTCGGGCCGTAATCTGTGTCATTGTAATCTGTCACTCCATCGTTGTTCGGGCCGTAATCTGTGTCATTGTAATCTGTCACTCCGTCGTTGTCCGGGCCGTAATCCGTATCGCCGTAATCCGTCCATCCGTAAGTACTCTCCCCTGCGACTTCAACCGGGCTGTTCATCTGCACCGAAGAAGTATACTCCTGGATCCCCGCTACGATATGATTGAGGAAATTCTCTTCCGGGAGATAAGAACCTGTTTCAATCTCCAGGGTGATCTTTCTCGCGCTGCCGTCCGCTTCTTCCACAAAGTATCCCGCATCATTGATCTTAGCGACCAGCTCTTTGATCACATCCCGGCAGGGTCTTCCTTCATATCCGCTGTAATCTGCCGCGAGATTTTTGCCGTCATCATTTCTGCCTTCAATTGCTGTTACCATTCCTGCCTCATCATAAGAGACTGCGATCTCCGGATTCACTTTCAGACAGATGACTCCGCTTTTCTCCTGTGTCTCCGCCTGTGCCGTCCCGGATGCCGGGGCCGGCTGTCTGCTTCCGCATCCTGCAAGAATGCCTCCCATAAGTCCAACTGTCAATACTGCTGCAAGTGCTGTGATCATGTGTTTTCTCGTCATAACTCTTTCTCTCCTTTTTTTGTGATTTTGTTTCGGGTTATGATGTAGATTACGCAGGTCCGATCCCAAAAACGGGGTCGGAACAAAAATTTTTTTAATTATATCTGAAAAATGCTTCCCCTGTCCGCGGCTTTTCTTAGATTTAATCTATATTTAACATCGTTTTTACACACAAAAGATATAATGAACCGGCAATTTTCCAAGTGCAGACCCCTGAAAAGAGAATCTCTTTACGTATACTATAAATAGGGAGGAAATAGGAGGGAATTACGAATGAAGGAAGTACAGGATCTTGTCGGACGTGTGCAGGCAGCCAGGACAGATCCCGAAGCGGCAGATGCCCTGATCCGGCAGTACATGGGTTTTATCCGTGCGGAGACTGCGAAATTTATCAAACGCGCTCCCATTGACGGACAGGATGAAGAGCTGAGCATCGCCATGCTTGCTTTTTATGAAGCGATACTGGGATACGAACAGAACCGGGGAGCATTTCTTTCCTATGCGTCCCGCGGCATCCGAAACCGTATGATCGACCATTACAGAAAAGAAAAAAAGCACGCAAAAGTCATTTCCCTGCATGCACCTCTTCAGGATGAGGACGATGATATCTCAAAGCTCGACCGCCTGGAAGACCCGAAGAATGAGATCGAGGCTTCACACAGACGCGCCGCCGCGCGGGAAGAGATCGAAGAATTTGAGCGAAAACTGGGAGAATTCGGCATCACTTTTTCCGAAGTAGCGGACAACTGCCCACGTCAGGAACGCACGCTGGCATCCTGCCAGAGAGTCCTGGCCGCAGCAAAGCTCCACCCGGAAATCTTTGACATACTGCTCGAATCCAAAAAACTCCCGATCTCATCCCTTGCGGAAAAGTCAGGGACTGACAAAAAAACACTGGAACGGCACCGAAAATATCTTATCGCAGTCCTGCTCGCATTTACGAACGGTTACGAGATCATCCGGGGACACCTCTACCATCTGTCCTCCTGAAAGACATTTACGCTGTACACGGCAGAAATGGAGCTGAAAATGAAAAAAGACACTACTTATCTGGTCATGAAAGTCCACACCGCATACGCAGTCCTTCTGGACAACAGCGGACGGTATATCAAGGCCGCGAACAAAGGATACCAGACCGGCGATACGGTCCGGGACATCACCCCACTGATCTATCCTTCAGACAGGGCTGAAAACCGCAGGAAGCTCATCCGTCTGGCCGCCGGTCTGGCCGCGTGCGTATGTCTGGGCGCATTCGGCGTCTATGAATACCAGTATCTGTATGTTCCCTACGGGACGATGCAGATGCAGATCAATCCTCTTATAGAAATGACGCTGAGCCGTTCCGGGCGCGTACTGGATCTTAAGGGCCTCAACGCGGATGGCGAAGTCCTGGCCGAAAGCTATGACTACAAAGGGGAAACTGCCGAAAAAACGGCCAGCGGACTGGCAGACCTTGCCGTACAGATGGAGTATCTGAAAGACGGGGGACAGATCGGTATCCTTGCGGATTCCGAAAGCTCAAAATGGACATCCCAGACTGAACACAGCGTTGCCGGCGCCCTCGACGAGCATCTACGCAGCGAGTCTGTCACCGTTGAGATCCTGACCGGGACGATCGACCTTGACACAGAGGACGGGCAGTTTCTTCAGGACCCCCAGTCTGTCACGATCCCCATCCCCGGCGCCCAGGACGAGGAGCCCGCAGAGCCTGAACAGCCGGTCCAGGAATCTCCTGCTCCGTCCACTCCTGTCCAGCCTCAGCAGCCGGCATCGCCTTCCGGCGGGTCCGGGGACAGCGGGTATAACGCAGAAGGAGACAGCGGATATAGTTCTGAAGGGAACAGCGGATACGGCACTTCCGGGGACAGTGGGTATAGCGGGGACGACTGAAAATCTGTATTTGTGGGGGAGCCAGCCTGTTGGCAAAACGTACGAAAACAGTGAAGCGGATGTATCGAAGACGTATTCAGCGCGGGGATATGGCTGGCATCGGCTCCGCTCCATGAGGCAGGAAAAACTACGAAATCAGGGGACACGCTAAAACCAGGGATCAGAAGAGAGGAACTCGGCTCCGCCTCAGACACCCTCTCTTCTGCCCCCAACGCGTGTCCCCTGATCTCTACTTTTTCCAAGCCTCATTCCGAAGTCGCCTCAACCACCCATATCCCCGTCCGCCGCGAAAACGTCCTGCATCAAACCGGCGGTTTTCGGACGTCATATTCACAAGGAAGGCTCCCCCACAAATCCAGATTTACAGTACGAGGGACGGAGCGGCATATGTGCGTGCCGCCATCTCCTGATCGAGCAGGTACAGGCTCTTCGGATCGGATCCGAACAGTTCCATCTTCTTGATCAGGTCGTTCGCGTTTGTTTCTTCTTCGCCCTGTTCTTTGACGAACCAGTCAAGGAACTGCATGGTGCGGAAGTCTTTTACTTCATAGGCTGTCCCGTAAATATTATTGATGAGGCCTGTCACATACCGCTCATGCTTCAGACCGGCGTTCAGGACGTCGATATGTTTTTCTGCCGAGAACTCCGGCTTCTCGATCGCTTCAAATGTAATCTTGGCATCATTGTTCTGCATGTACTGCACGAAAAGCATTGCGTGATCTCTTTCTTCCTGTGCCTGGATCAGATACCAGTTTGAAAATCCGTCAAGACCTTCCTCAGAAAAATAGTTTGAAAAAGCAAGATACAGATAAGCAGAGTAAAACTCCTTATTGACCTGTGTGTTTAAAAGTTCAGCAACTTTTTCATTTAACATATGTTTGGACTCCTTTCTTGTATTAACTTGATCCTTATACAGTATAAGCCTGCCGGGAGAGAAAAACAATGGTTATGTTTGGGAAAAAATACCTGAAAGGGTCTTGTGTTTTCAGGGAACAGCTATATAATAAAGATACGGATAATTCCTAGTGTTTAACTAGGGATTATCTGGAATCTGATAAAGGAGGAGCAGACATATGGTAAATATACAGAAAGCAGCAGTCATAGGATGCGGGTTCGTGGGTTCTACGATCGCATATACGCTCATGCAGAAGGGAGTGTTTTCAGAGATGGTCCTGCTGGATGCTGACCATCCGAAGGCAGAGGGAGAGGCTATGGATATCAGCCATGGCCTGCCGTTTTCCCATGCAATGGATATTTATGCGGGAACCTATGAGGATATTGCAGATGCATCTGTGGTGATCATCACTGCGGGGGCTAACCAGAAACCAGGCGAGACGAGACTGGATCTGGTACACAAAAACGCGAAGATCATGCAGTCCGTCATCTCAGAGATCAAGAGGGTGAAGTGTGAAGGAATCCTTCTTATTGTTTCTAACCCTGTGGATATCCTGACACAGGTGGCACTGAAAGAATCAGGTTTCCCCAAGGAGAGGGTTATCGGTTCCGGGACAGTGCTGGATACTGCAAGGCTGAAATATCTGATCAGTGAGAAACTGAATGTAGACAGCAGAAATGTGCATGCGTTTATCGCGGGTGAGCACGGGGACAGCGAACTGGCTGTATGGAGTTGTGCGAATATTTATGGGATAGGCCTGGAAGAGTTTGCACGCATGAAAGGATACAAAGACTTTTATAAAGAGAAGGAGGAAATCTACCACGCGGTTCGGGACAGTGCCTATGAGATCATTGAGCGTAAGGGTGCGACTTACTATGGCATAGGGATGGCTGCCGCAAAGATTGCTGAGGCGATCGTAAGAGACAGCCATACAGTGGCGCCGGTTTCGGTTTCACTCAATGGAGAGTACGGTCTGTCCGGCTTATGCCTGAGCATACCGGCAGTAATAGGAAAAGGCGGCGCAGAGCAGGTACTGGAGATTAATTTTGATGATGAAGAGACAAAGAAATTAAGAGGATCAGCGGAAGAGCTGAAGAGTGTATTGAAAGAAATCGGACTCGAATGAGCGGAGACGGATATGATAAAAACCGGCAGGGGAAGGACTGCCGGTTTTGTTTTGGGGTCAGCTTTGTTTTGGGATCAGAAAATATATTTTTATGACTGATCGTTATTTGATATGCCTTTTGATCGCTTCAAAGCTTTCGGAGCTGATCACATGTTCGATCCTGCATGCATCCTCTGCTGCGACTTCCGGGTTAACTCCCAGTCTCTCCAACCATGAGGAGAGAAGTGTGTGCCGCTCATAGATCCGGTCCGCGATCTCCTGCCCTGATGGAGTGAGAGTGATATACCCTTCCGGGGAGACGGTGATGTTTCCGTTTTCCCGGAGTTTTTTCATTGCCACACTGACACTGGATTTTTTGAAATTCAGTTCTGCGGCAATATCGACAGAACGTACGACCGGACGCTTCTTGCTTAAGATCAGGATTGTTTCCAGATAATTTTCAGCTGATTCATTCGTATGCATGTTGTCCACCTCGCTCGTAAGATTCGTACGCATTACTCTCTTAAAAGAGGGTAACATCTTTAACAAGTATAACACAACCGGATTTTGTGGGCAAATGAATATTTCTGAAAATAATATTTCCAAAGTTATTGACAAAAAACAAAAGTTAGTTTAAACTATCAATGGTTAGAAGTATGACTGAGAGATGGGCGTGTTTGCCCTGTCTCCAGCAGTATGGCGAAAGGACTGGTTGATATGAATCTACTGGATGCCAGGGAAGGCGAAGAGTATATTGTAAAAAACATCGTGACAGATGATGAAGAATTGGAAGCGTTTTTATTTTCGCTGGGATGTTACAGCGGCGAGCCGATCACGGTTGTTTCACGTGTGAGGGGAGGCTGTGTTGTCTCTATTAAAGACGGCAGATACAATATTGATACTGATTTAGCGAAAGCTATTTCAATATAAAATAAAAATAGTGATCTGATTGCTATTTTTTTTGCACAAAGGTTAGTCTATTCTAATCGGAATGAAGGAGGATTTGTAAGATGAGAATCGCTTTTGCAGGAAATCCGAACAGCGGCAAAACAACCATGTATAATGCGCTGACAGGCAGAAACGAGCGTGTCGGAAACTGGGCTGGTGTTACGGTAGAGCGGAAGGAGAGCCTGATCAGAAAGGCTTATTACGACGGTGGGGAGGAACTGACCGCGGTAGATCTCCCGGGAGCTTACTCCATGTCTCCGTTTACATCGGAGGAGAGCATTACCAGCAGTTATGTGAAGCATGAAAATCCGGATGTGATCGTCAATATCGTAGATGCGGCGAATTTAAGCCGGAGCCTGTTTTTTACCACACAGCTCCTTGAACTTGGGATCCCGGTAGTGGTCGCCCTGAATAAGAGTGACCTTACGGATAAGAAGCAGACAAAGATCGATGTCAGGCTCCTGGCTGAAAAGCTGGGATGCCCGGTCATAAGGACGGTGTCTACTTCCTCAGGACATGAGGGACTCAAAGAGGTGGTCACCCAGGCGGCAGCTCTAAAAGGGAAAACCCAGAAAGCGCCCTATGTGCAGGAAGATATTGACCTGAAAGACAAAAAAGCGGTAGAAGCTGCGGACAGGAAACGTTTTGAGTTTGTCAATGGGATCGTGAAGCAGGTCGAAAAGAGAAAGGTGTTTACAAAGGATAAGAATTTCCAGGACAAGATCGACAGTATCATTACCCACAAGATCATCGGTATCCCGATCTTTGCGGCGGTGATCTTCCTTGTATTCTACATATCTCAGACAACACTGGGAACCTGGATTGCTGACTGGCTGGTGGGCTGGATCGAGACGTTCCAGGGATGGGTCGGCGGTCTGCTTGAAAACGCCAACCCCCTGCTGTATGCTCTTCTCGTTGACGGTATCATCGGTGGTGTCGGCGCGGTAGTCGGATTCCTTCCTCTCGTAATGGTGATGTACTTCCTCATTGCCCTTCTGGAAGACTGTGGTTATATGGCACGCGCGACAGTCGTACTGGATCCGATCTTTAAGAGAGTCGGACTGTCAGGAAAATCCGTGATCCCGATGGTCATCGGCACAGGGTGCGCGATCCCCGGGGTTATGGCTTCCCGTACGATCCGGAATGAAAGAGAGAGACGGACAACGGCGATGCTTACGCCATTTATGCCGTGTGGGGCGAAGATCCCGGTCATCGCATTATTCGCGGGAGCGTTTTTTGCCGATGCGTGGTGGGTTTCTGCTACAATGTATCTGGTAGGTATTGTGCTTGTTCTCTTAGGGGCGCTCCTGGTTAAAAGGATCACAGGACAGAAATACCGTAAATCTTTCTTTATCATCGAGCTCCCGGAGTACAAGATCCCGAGCCTGAAACGCGCGTGTGTGTCCATGCTTGAGAGAGGAAAAGCCTATATCGTCAAGGCGGGAACAGTGATCCTGGTGTGCAACACAGTTGTACAGATCATGCAGACCTTTAACTGGCAGTTCCAGCTTGTGGAAGAAGGGGCGGAGAGCACTTCCATCCTTGCGAGCATCGCACATCCGTTTGCGGTCCTGTTCATTCCGCTCGGATTCGGTGTATGGCAGCTTGCGGCGGCAGCGATCACAGGTTTTATCGCAAAGGAAAACGTGGTAGGTACTCTGGCGGTTGTCTACGGAGTTACAAACCTGATCGATACAGAAGAGCTGGCGCTTGTTGGAAGTGGAAGTGAAGTGGCAACAGTTATGGCTCTCACAAAGGCAGCGGCTCTCGCATACCTGATGTTCAATCTGTATACACCGCCGTGCTTTGCGGCACTCGGGGCGATGAACTCGGAGATGAAGAGTGGAAAATGGCTGTTCGGCGGTATCTGCCTGCAGCTTGCAACCGGATATACAGTAGCATTCTTTGTATACCAGATCGGAACTCTGATCACCACAGGCGCTCTTGGTACAGCGTTTGTACCGGGACTGATCGCAGTCCTTGTATTTGCGGCGATCATCGTGTGGAGGATACGCAAGTCTGATAAAGAATTCGCGGCAGAATACAGCCTGCATGCAGCATAAGAAGAAATCATAAACAAGCCGGCGGCGGACAAAAGGGATCGTTTTGTCTGCCGCCTGTTGCTGGATATAGAAAGGACGTTGTTTGTTATGGCAGACTTTATTGTGATCATTATCCTGATGCTCCTGATCGGAAGCGCGGCGGCATATATGATCAGGGCGAAGAAGAATGGCGTGAAGTGCATCGGGTGTCCCGCCGGGGGCAGCTGCCCGGGCAGCGGGAAGATCCCGAAAAAGAAGCTGGCCGGCCGTGTGGTCAGCCGGAGGACAATGAAGATATCGGGAATGAACTGCGCCCACTGTGTGATGGATGTGACGAAGATCCTGAACCAGATCGACGGTGTGAGCGCAGACGTCAGTCTCTCAAAAGGCAGCGCCCGCATTTCCTGTGACAGAGAGATCGGGGATGAGGTCCTTCGGAATGCAGTGGAAAAGGCAGGATACCATGTGGCAAGTATTACATAGAGTGCCGGGGCCTGCTCCTTTCCACCGTGATACAGGATCAGGAAATCTTCCATTTATAGATCATGACTGAGGCAAAGCGGCTGAGCGCCAGCATCACTGCTCCGGCAGCCAGCAGGCAGACTATCAGCACAGGGCTGAGGCTGAAGACCGCCTCGACACCTACCAGAACGGTGGATGCTCCGTATACAGCGGCGATCAGGACTGTTACTCCTATGAAAAAGACGGTACCCCATCGTCTGCCGAGAAGGAAATAACCTACATATATGAGAGAGAGGAAGATCAGGGAGATGCTGATCCCGATGCCCCATATGCGCAGCGCTTCTGACAGAGAGACCGTATGGTGGACATATACCTGCGCCATGGC
>DWUV01000038.1 GCA_019120595.1 Candidatus Mediterraneibacter tabaqchaliae
ATTTTGCGGAAAGGGGTCAGACCCCTCTTCAGAGTGGTCTGACCCCTTTCTCTACTGTTTTCAGAATATAATCTGCCCTCTCCTCTGTCAAGATGAATTTTCTGTATCTTTACTTTCAATCCGCGGATGCGTATACTGGACATCAGAAGGAGCTGATCGTATGAGAGTGTTGATCGCGGAAGATGAGAAAGATTTAAATAGGATTTTGACGGACCGCCTGAAGGCGGAGCACTACAGTGTGGATTCCTGCTATGACGGACAGGCGGCTTTGGATTATCTGGCGAGCGCGGAGTATGATGCTGTGATCCTGGATATTATGATGCCCCTGTTGGACGGACTGAGTGTTCTCAGGGAGATGAGGAAAGGAAATAACAGTACGCCGGTGCTGCTCCTGACGGCTAAAGACAGTATTGAGGACCGTGTGCGGGGGCTGGATGCCGGGGCGAATGATTATCTGGTGAAGCCTTTTGCCGTGGAGGAGCTGATGGCCAGGATCCGGGTACTCCTGCGCAGGCCGGCGGAGACGCCGAAGACCTGCTACAGGGCTGCTGACCTGGAGGTGCACATGGACACTCGAAAGGTTCTGCGCGGAGGGCAGGAGGTGAAGCTTTCGGGGAAGGAGTTCGCGCTCCTCAGGTACATGATACAGAATAAGGGGATCGTGCTGTCCAGGGACCGGCTGGAAGAGCATCTCTGGAACTTTGACTATGCGGGAGGCTCGAATGTGATCGATGTGTATATCCGCTATCTGAGAAAGAAGATCGATGAGGGGCACGAGCCGAAGCTGATCCACACAGTACGCGGAGCAGGATATGTGCTGAGGGATGAAATCTGAGAATAGAAAAGAAAAATCGAGAATAGAAAATCACGGCTGGAGAACAAGCGATAACACGGATGGGAGCTGGCAGAGGACATGAAACGGATATCTCTGAAATTAAAACTGACATTATTATATACATTTTTTATGGCAATGCTCACATGTGCGGCGCTGGCGATCCTGTTTTCCCTGAGCAGCAGGGAGATCCTATCTTCTGCGCAGTCGCGGCTGGAGCACAGGGTACAGGAAAGTGTGGATGATCTGGATTACGATGACGGGGAACTGGAAGTGGGATCGGATTTCTATTCCGTCACCAGGGATGTATATCTGTCGCTGTATGACAGTGAGATGTATTTCCTGTACGGGAAGATTCCCCAGGGATTCGACCAGCAGCCGGAACTGGCGGAGGGCGTGACCCGGACGGTCAGAGACGGGGCCCGGTCATGGTACGTCTATGATCTGTCTTTCCGCCTGACGTCTGATTATACGGTGTATGTCCGCGGAATAACGTCTGTGGCAGATGCGGAGGAGAGTTTTACGGTTACACTGCGTTTCGCAGTGATCCTTCTGCCGCTGATGGTGCTGGCGACGGCGGTGATCGGATACCGTTTTACAAGACGGACGCTGCTTCCGGTGCGCAGGATCACATCCACTGTGCGTGAGATCCGGGCGGATGCGGACCTGTCCCGGCGGATCGGGCTGGCTGATCCGGGCAGGGGAGCGGATAAAAAGAGGGCGAACAGGGATGAGATCTATACGCTGGCAGCTACATTTGATGACATGCTGGGCGAGCTGGAAAAAGTATTTGACAGGGAAAAGCGGTTTACGTCGGATGTCTCACATGAACTGCGCACCCCGGTAGGCGTGATCCTTGCGCAGTGCGGGGAAATGCTGCGGGATCCGACCCTTTCGGAAGAGCATCAGGCAGAGGTCAGGTTGATTCAGAGAAAGGCAAAGAGCATGGCAGATATGATCTCCCAGCTTTTATTCCTGTCGCGGGCGGACCAGGGCAGGCAGCCGCTGAGCCGGGAGCTGATCGACCTGAGCGGGCTTACGGAAATGACGGTGGAGGAAGGGCAGCTGCTCGCGGATTCCCAGGAGAGGGGGATCCGGATCGAGGCGGAGATCGAACCGGGGATCGAGGCCTGGGCAGATGAAACTCTATATATCAGGATGCTTGTCAATCTGATCTCAAATGCAGTGCGGTATAGTTATGACAATGGGATCGTAACCGTGAGCCTGAAAAGAGAGGGAGAAAATGCAGTCGGGACTGTCATGGATCAGGGAACAGGGATACCGGCGGATTCGCTGCCCCATATCTGGGAGCGCTTCTACCGGGCGGATGGTTCCAGGACAGGAGAAAACCATTCCGGGCTTGGGCTTTCTATGGTGAAGTGGATCGCGGAGGCGCACGGAGGAAGCGTGTCGGTAGAGAGCCGGCCGGGGGAAGGGAGTAGGTTTACATTCCGGCTCCCGGCAGGAAAAAGTGAAGAAAATTGAAAAAAATTAAATTTATTAATTTTTTTAATCTTGCTTTAATCTTTCTCCCGTATATTCATATCAACGAAAACAAAATATGATCATAAATGAAAGAAATGGAAGGAGAACGATGAGTATGAAAAAGAAAGTGATCGCAGGATTAGCAGCAGTGCTTGCAGTCGGAATGTTTACAGGATGCGCGGCGTTTGGAGGCAGGGACATCGGCAGGGATGCAGCCCTGGAGGCGGCGCTGGGAGATGCAGGCGTGAATGAATCCGATACAACAAGGCTGAAAGTATCTGAAGACCATGATGACGGAAGGAAGACTTATGAGGTCCGCTTTGATGCAGACGGAAAAGAATATGATTATGAGATAGCCGCAGCGGATGGCAAGATCTTAAGTGCTGACGTGGAAGTGCTTGATAACGGGACTTCCGGTCAGGGCTCAGTGGATCAGGGAGCGGGCGGCCAGGGAGCCGGAGCGCAGGATAGCTCAGCGCCGGGTGACGCAGGGAATGCAGCCGGTCAGGACCAGCAGACACAGAATGGCGCAGGGAATGGCGCGGGGAGCGCAAATGTCGCGGTGACAATGGAGCAGGCGATCTCGATCGCTCTCGAGAGAGTGCCGGGCGCGACGGAGAAAGATGTGAAGATCGAGCTTGATTACGACGACGGCGTATACAAGTACGAAGGAGATATCATCCACGAGCAGCGAGAGTATGATTTTGAGATCGATGCAAATACAGGCACGATCCTCGAGTGGAGTGAGGAGAGAGCATAGGAGAGGATAAACTGATCGGGACAGGGATATGGCAGCAGGCACGGGACGGCATCTGTGCCTGCTGTCCCTGTGTATAGCTCCGGCACAGGTATAGGGGGAATGTGCTTACTGCGGCTGCCGCCGCTGTTTTCCTCATAAACAGGCGCTCAGCCCGATGGCTGAACTGGTACGTTAAAAATGCAGAAAGCGTTGAAAATACTTGACGTATAGTATAACTTTTGGTATAATCTGAAAGATTCATGAGTAAGATAAACAGTAAAAATACTCTCAGAATGGCGCAGTAGCCAAGTGGTAAGGCGTGGGACTGCAACTCCCTGATCACCGGTTCAAATCCGATCTGCGCCTCTCAAACAGCCCGGAAAGTCAATGGTTTTCCGGGTTGTTTTTGTTAATACAATAAATGAAGGTTGACAGCAGAAACGGAAAATGCTAAAGTGTAGAAAACCTTTGAGGAAGAGCAAGTAGCTTCAATGGACGCTTTACAGAGAGCCGCAGGCGGTGGGATTGCGGCAGGCCGGACTTGGAGTGAATGGGCTTCTGAGGGCGGGCTGAAAGAGTGAGTAGGCGAGCCGGAGAACAGACTCCGTTATCAAAGAAAGCATATGTCAGTATGCATGAGTGGGTACAGATGGATCGTATCAAGCCGGGTGGCACCGCAGGAGTTATTTTGGAATTACAGCTCTTGTCCCTGCAAATATATTGTATGGGACGAGGGCTTTTTGTTTTGCCCGGATCCCGAAACGGAAAGGAGAAATGCATTATGAAACTGGAAAATTATGAAGTACATCTCCCGAATTATTCTATCGGGGACAGGATTTATGACAAGATCGGACCGGTCTGTGAATCCTACGGGAAGAAGGTCCTTGTGATCGGCGGAAGAAAAGCTCTGGATGCGGCTTACGGCAAGATCTGTTCTTATGTGGAGAAAACAGATCTTCAGATCATCGGAAAAGAAATCTACGGGGAGAATTGTACATATGCCGCAGTGGAACATTTGCGCAGCCTGCAGCTCTATCAGGAAGCGGACATGGTGTTCGGAGTCGGCGGCGGCAAGGCGCTGGATACGGTGAAATGTCTCTGCATCACAGATGACAAGCCGGTTTTTGCGTTCCCTACGATCGCGTCCAATTGCTCTGCATGCACATCGGTCTCCATCATGTACAATGAGGATGGGACTTTCCTGAAACCGCATTTCTTTATCAGGCCGGTGATGCATTCTTTTATCGATACAGAGATCATCGCAAAGGCGCCTGCCCAGTATATGTGGGCGGGGATCGGGGATACCTATGCAAAGTATTACGAGGCTGTGATCTCATCCAGGGGAGAGCGGCTGGAGCATTTTACAGCTCTGGGAGCGGCAGTGAGCCGTATGTGCCGGGATCCGCTCCTGGAGTATGGCCCGAAGGCGCTGGAAGATCACCGGAACGGGCGCTGTACCTATGATGTGGAGCAGGCAGTGCTTGCCATTATCGTGACCACGGGGATCGCCTCCATCTTCCTGACAAAGGATTACACGCCGGACTATAACAGCGGCCTGGCACACGCAGTGTTTTATGCGCTGACGGCGTATCCGGTGATCGAAGAGCGGCATCTCCACGGGGAAGTGGTAGGATTCGGCGTTCTGCTGGCGCTTCTTGTGGACGGACAGGACGAGGAATTTGAGAAGATCTACCGGCTGAACCGCACATTAGGGCTTCCGGTATCCCTGGAAGAGATCGAGATTACAGAGAAACAGTGGGAAGAATGCAGGAAGCGGATCCCGGATATGTCGGACGTAGCCCACTATCCATACAGAGTGACGGAAGAAATGCTGACAGAGGCCATGGACAGGCTGAAAGAAAGGGTGAGAAAAGATGCAGGCAAAGAAGAGTAAAAATACAGCGGTGATACTGGGGGTGGCCTTCGTATGGTTTACCACACACTTTGGCGGCGGCTTTGCCTCCGGGGCACAGATCTACAGTTATTTTGTAAAGTATGGGATCGCATGTCTGATCCTGCCGGTGCTGGCGATGGTTTACAACGGCGTCTTTTTTGCCTACAGTCTCCGCTTTGCAAGAAAGCATGAGGTGTATGATTACCGATCCTACAACAATGCTTTTTACGGGCGGTTTGCTCCGGTGTTTTCCAACCTGTTTGAGGTCCTCTATATCTGTGTGATGTGCGTGGCGCCGGCGGTTGCCTTTGCGACAGGCGGCGCTACGCTGAGCGCCCTTACCGGGCTTCCGTATCTGCTGTGTACGTTCCTGATCGGAATTTTTATCTTTGCTGTGGCTGTGTTTGGGACAGACCTGGTACGGAAAGTGGCTTCGATCCTGTCCATATGCATTATTGCAGGCCTGCTGATCGTTTATATTCCCAATATCGCGTCGGGTATGGACGGAATTGCCAAAGCGGCAGGGAGTATGAAATCAGCAGAACTTCCGCTGGGGAGCGCGGTTTATTCCGCATTTCTGTACGGGACCTTCCAGCTGTCCAATATCGCTGTGTTTGTCCAGCATGCCAGCTCT
>DWUV01000039.1 GCA_019120595.1 Candidatus Mediterraneibacter tabaqchaliae
ACTTGTGGAGGAGTTTCTGACAGTTTGTTTAATATCATATTGACCTCTTTTGTCATGGTGGCTGTCAACAGGATTATTTTGGGCTCTGTATATGAATCGTCCATTTTTATCTCAACCTGCATTTTGATCTCCTCCCTTCTGTGATGTCATTATATGAAAAGCACATATTGCTTTCAATAGATTTTCGATAAGCGGTTGATTATAAGGCATAAGTGGTAAAAAGAAATGACACGGAAAAGACAGAGTGATATAATGATTTATAATTATTGGCTGACAGAGACGAGGGCCATCGGATAAAAATGGGAGGTTTTGTATGATTATTCCAAAAGTGTTAGAGAGCAGGACAGAATATGCGGGGAAGATCGTATCCATCCGGCGTGACAAGCTGACCCGCGGGGACGGAAATACATTTATCCGTGAAACAGCGGTCGCAAGTGATGCTGTGGGGATTGTGGCAATGGATGACAGGGGACGTATCCTGCTGATCCGGCAGTACCGCCATCCCATGGGACGCCCGGTATGGGAGATCCCGGCAGGGCGCATGGATGTGGAAGGAGAGAAACCGGAGGAGACTGCGCTTCGGGAACTCAGAGAGGAGACAGACACAGAAGCGTCCTCAATTCAGCTTTTGACACTGTTCCTGAACTCTGCCGGCTGGACGACAGAGAAGACCTATGTTTATCTGGCAAAAGGTTTGAAGGATGTGCCTGAGTTTAAAAGGGAAAATGAGGAAGCGGACATTGAGAAAGAGTGGGTGCCTCTCAAAGAGGCGGCAGAGCGTGTGAAGTCAGGCGAGATTGACGACGCGAAAACCGTGATCGGGATCCTGATGACAGACAGCATGGGCAGACAGTCTGAAAATAAATGACCGGGAAGTGATCATAAGAATGATCGTGAAAATGAGGAGATTCGAATGAAGGTTTACAACACGGAATTACAGCGTCTCCAGGAGGAGATGATGGAGGAAAAACGGCTGGAAGCAAAGCTGGCGGAATTGAAGCGCCAGCAGGAAGAACTGGCGGAAAAGACGGATGAGCTGAGGCGGATCATGAAGGATGAGCAGGAGGATGTGGACCGGCTGAACAGCAGGAATCTCACCGCCTTCTATTACAAAGTGACAGGAAAGATGGGAGAAAAACTGTCAAAAGAGGAGCAGGAGGCCTATGCGGTAGCAGTCAGGTATGATACCGCGGAAAGGGAGCTTCTCGCCGTCAATGAGGAGATCGAACGATGCAGGAATCAGCTTTCTGATCTCAGCGGATGCGGAAGAAGATACGAAGCGCTCATCGAGGAGAAAAAAGAAGAGATTAAGAAAACAGGTTCGCCGGATGCGGTCAGGATCATGGAGATCGAGGAAAAGATCGGGTTTCAGAAGTCAAGGCAGAAGGAACTGGAAGAAGCAGTCCGCGCAGGGAGGAGAGCGCAGGACATTGCAGTTGAGATCAAGAATCATCTGGACGAAGCCAAGAGCTGGAGCACTATTGATATCATCGGGGGCGGTATTTTGTCGGATGTGATCAAATACGACGCGATCGGAAAAGCAAAAGGGATGACCGATCAGCTCCAGCTCGCGCTGCGAAGTTTCAGGACAGAGCTTGCAGACGTTACGGAAGAACTGCACGGCGATGTGAATACAGAGATCAGCAGCGCCCTCTGCTTTGCGGATTATTTTTTTGACAACCTGTTTACAGACTGGCTGGTGCGCACCAGGATCAATGAATCGAGAGAGAAAGTGGACCAGACCTGCACACAGATACAGAAGATCCTTCAAAACCTGTGCAGTAGACAGGAAGAGAGCGTCCGTAACCAGAGTCAGCTCGAAAAAGAGCTGGAAGAGGCGGTGGCTGCATCAGATGCTGTCTGATGCTCAGGAAGGCTTGACATTACGGGAAGGGAATGTGTATGAAAGCAGTTGTATATAAAGGAAACGGACAGATCGTTCTGGAGGAGCGTCCCATGCCGGCGCTGCGGGATGAAAAGGATGCGATCGTGCAGGTGACGCTGACAACGATCTGTTCCAGTGACATCCACATTAAACATGGCACCGTGCCAAAGGCTGTCCCGGGTGTGATCCTGGGACATGAATTTGTGGGAAGGGTCGTGGCGACCGGGAGCGCCGTAAAGAAGGTAAAGCCCGGAGACCGGGTGGCGGTGAATGTAGAGACTTTCTGCGGAGAATGTTTTTTCTGCAGACGCGGCTATGTCAATAACTGTACGGACGAACATGGGGGCTGGGCGCTTGGCTGCCGCATTGACGGCGGACAGGCTGAGTATGCCAGGATCCCGTTTGCGGATAACGGGCTGACTGTCATACCGGATCATGTGACAGATGAGCAGGCGCTTTTTAACGGAGACATCCTTTCCACTGGATACTGGGCGGCAAAGATCGGGGAAATCAGGCCTGCGGATACTGTGGCAGTGATCGGCGCGGGGCCCACCGGGCTTTGCACTATGATGTGCGCGCGTCTGTATACTCCGGCGAGGATCATCGCTATCGACACGGATGGATACAGGCTGGCGCTTGCAAAAGAAAAAGGGCTGGCTGACATCACACTTGTCCCGGGCAGGGACGATCCGGAACAGGTGATCCGGGAAGTGACAGACGGACGGGGCGCTGACACTGTTTTTGAAGTCGCGGGCGGGAAGGATACGTTCCAGACTGCATGGAAGATCGCAAGGCCCAACGCTGTCGCGGTGATCGTTGCGATGTATGAAGAACCACAGGTCCTTCCCCTGCCGGATATGTACGGGAAGAACCTTGTTTTCAAGACAGGCGGCGTGGACGGGAGCTTCTGCCAGGAGATCATGGATCTGACTGCATGCGGAAAACTGGATTCCAGCTTCCTCATCACACAGCGCTGCGGGCTGGATGAGATCATGGATGCGTATGATGTGTTTGAGAATAAGAAAGATCATGTCATAAAATATGCGGTGAGGCCGTGAGCAGTTTCAGGAAACGGGGATAATTTCTGTGAGCTTATTGAAAACAGCATTTGAGCTCAACAACGTATCATCGGGCTGATGGCTGCAATTTTCGTGTTGCATATTGAAACACTGCGAGGTATAATTAAGAAAAAGCAGAAAGGGAGTGTCTCAATATGAAAACAGGATTTCATAAATATCTGACTGTATTCCGGAAGCAGCGTGGTTATACGCAGGCTGAATTAGCCAATAAGCTGGGAATATCCCGTTCTACTTACGCAAATTATGAGAGCGGCAACCGTTCTCCTGACTTTGAAACGCTGGAGCGCATCAGTGATATCTTGAATTGTACTCTGGATGAACTCTTCGGAAGACAGAGGGAGCCAGAGACTGGAAATGATAAAAATCCCTGCAGGGGATATGCAGATATGGTATGTGAATCGACAGCTCCTTACCGCACTGAAAAAGAAAAATCCCTAAGGAGGAGCAAGAGAAAGCTGCTGATCGGCGCCCAGGATTTTCGGTATTTACGGGAACGGAATGCATATTATGTCGATAAGACACAGTTTGTCGAGCAGTTTCTGGATTCATGGTATCAGGTGACGCTGATCACCCGCCCGAGACGTTTCGGGAAGACATTGAATATGTCTATGCTCGCGGAATTTTTGGACTGTACGAAAGATTCCAAAGCACTTTTTGAAGGTACAAAGATCAGCAGGAGTGAAGTGATAGATGAGATCAATCAATATCCTGTTGTTTTTCTATCTTTTCTGAACGTCAGAGGGGATACGCCTCATGAGATGATACAGCAGCTTGCAGCGGCGCTCCGGGGAGAATATGCACGGTATTCCCCGATCATAGACGAGGGGAGATTGACTGCAGAACAGAAAAGAGTATTTGAAGAGAATTATCTCTGCTTATGTCAGAACAGCGCTCCGGAAGCAAAGGCAGGCTGTCTCACCCATGCGATCGCTGACTTATGCCAGGTTTTGGAAATCAATTACAATAAAAAGGTTTACCTTCTGATCGACGAGTATGATACGCCTTTCATCGCAGCTAACTCCGGCGGATATTACGATCAGGTGCGCGGGATTCTCGCGGGAATGCTCAGCTCAGCTTTAAAGGGCAGCAGGTCGCTGGAGAAAGCCGTGCTGACAGGGGTCCAGCGGGTCGCAAAGGAAAATATTTTTTCCGGGTTAAACAACCTGATCGTATGTACCATAGCAGACCCGGACTATGACGACTGTTTCGGATTTACAGAAGATGAAGTGAAAGAGCTTCTTGCCTACTGCGGCATAGGATTTACAGCGGCTGTAAGAGAGATGTATGACGGATACCGGATCGGTAAGGCTGACGTATATAATCCATGGTCCGTCTCCTGTTATGCGGCCCGAAGAGAACTACAGTCGTATTGGGTCAATACGAGTGAGAACAGTATCCTTAAGGATGCTCTTGGAGAGAGAGGAAGGTCTTTTGCAGAAGATTATGACAGGCTGATCGGGCAGGGAACGGTAGAGGCTGAGGTGGAACTTTCCGCCGCGTATTATGAAAAGCCGGGAGATGCCGCTCTGTGGGGGCTCCTGATCAATGCGGGGATGCTGACCATTACCGAAAAAACAGACGAAAACAGATATCGCCTCCGGGTGCCGAACCAGGAGGTGTGGAAAGCGTTCAGGGAATTGACCTCATATTATCTGCAGGTCGAAGAAGAACAGATCAGCAGGATGCTGTATCATCTGCAGAAAGGCGAGATGGAAGATTTCGCCGAAGATTACCGGCAGATCCTGATGAAGCTTCCCTCGTATCATGATCTGAAAAGCGAAAACAGCTATCATATGATGATGCTTGGGATGTGTGCCTTCCTGCAGCGCGCGTATAAGGTGGAGAGCAACCGTGAGAGCGGTGACGGGCGTGCAGATCTTATACTTTATTCAAAGAAGCCGGGGTACCCCAGCCTGATCCTGGAGTTTAAATACAGTAAAAATACAGAGCAGGATCTGGGAGAACTTGCATCAGGAGCAATCCGTCAGGTAAAAGAGAAAAAATACGATGCGGGGATCACGGGAGAAGTGCTCTATGTCGGACTGGCACACTGCGGGAAAAACGTTGAAATCCGTTGGGAAGAGGGAAAAAGCAACAGAGAATGAAGTCTTAGGAGGAATGACAGAAAATGAGAACAGGCAAGATCAATGAAATACGGACAGAACAGACAGAGAGGTACAGAAAATGGATAAAGTAATCTTAGGAAAAACAGGACTTGAAGTAAACAAGAATGGATTCGGGGCGCTGCCGATCCAGCGTATTACGAAAAAGGAGGCCGTCTATCTTCTCCAGAAGGCGTTCTATAACGGGATCAACTATTTTGACACAGCGCGCGCCTATTCGGACAGTGAGGAGAAGATGGGGGCAGCGTTTGAGTACACAAGAGATAAGATCATTATCAGCACAAAGACAATGGCGCAGACCGCAGAAGGATTCTGGAAGGATCTGGAAGAAAGCCTGAAAATGATGAAAACAGACTATATCGATATCTACCAGTTCCACAATCCGGCATTCTGCCCGAAGCCGGGAGATGAGTCGGGGCTGTATGACGCGGCGCTCGAGGCAAAGAAGCAGGGGAAGATCCGCCACATCGGCATCACGAACCACAGGATCGCAGTTGCTGAGGAAGCTATAGAGTCCGGCCTGTACGAGACGCTCCAGTTCCCGTTCTCTTACCTGTCGGCGGACGCGGATCTGAAGATCGTGGAAAGATGCAAAGAGGCAGATATGGGATTCATTGCAATGAAGGGGCTCGCAGGCGGGCTGATCCACAATTCAGCGGCAGCTTACGCCTATATGGCGCAGCCTCAGTTCTCCCATGTGGCGCCCATCTGGGGAATGCAGAGAGAGTCTGAACTGGATGAATTCCTGTCCTATCAGGCCTGTCCGCCGCAGCTTGGCGGGGCGCTCCTTCAGGAGATCGAGACGGACAGGGAGCAGCTCTCCGGGGATTTCTGCCGGGGATGCGGCTACTGCATGCCCTGCCCGGCGGGGATTGAGATCAACAACTGCGCAAGGATGAGCCTGATGCTTCGGAGAGCGCCGCAGGCGGGATGGCTCTCAGAAGAGTGGCAGGAGAAGATGAAGAAAATAGAAGGGTGTCTCCACTGCGGGAA
>DWUV01000040.1 GCA_019120595.1 Candidatus Mediterraneibacter tabaqchaliae
AAACCTCTTCCCGGTGCAGACATCCCGCTTACAAAAGCGGCCGGATCACAGATCCAGTTTATCAACGATAGCCCGGAGAGCCTGTTTCACAGGATTGTCCTCCGGAAGAGAAACCGTTGGTTTTCCCTCGCAGTCGTACTCATACACAGATTCATCCTGGGGAACCACACCCAGAAGATCCAGGCCCTGGATCTGAATTTCTTCCAGGATTCCGGGATTCAGTTCGCCTTTTGGCGCCCGGTTGACGATCAGACCCACTGTGGACGGATGCATATCGCATTCTTTAATCAGCTGCGCGATCCTCCCCACTGCCTGGATCCCTCTTCTGGAACAGTCGCTTACCAGGATCGCCGTCTGCATGGTAGGCAGAACGCCGCGGCTGATATGTTCCATACCGGCTTCATTATCAACAACAAAATAGGGATAGTTATTCTGGTATTTGGCAAGCTGCGCCTGGAGAAGTCCGTTCACATAACAATAACAGCCTTTTCCCTGCGTTCTTCCCATAACAAGCAGGTCAAAATCATCATCTTCCACGAGAGCGTCCTCGAAACGGAGTTCCGCGTAATCCGCCTTGGACATTCCGGCCGGGATCGGACTCTCCTTCGCCATCTCCGCCCGCGCGATCTCCTCGCGGACATCTCCGAGAGTGGTGTCGACTTTCACTCCGAGAACCTCGTTCAGATTGGAATTCGCGTCCGCATCCACAGCGAGGACAGGACCCTTGCCCTGCTCGCAGAGATACTGGATCAGCATTCCGCACAAAGTAGTCTTTCCAACGCCGCCTTTACCTGCGACGGCAATCACATACGCCATAATTATTGATGCCTCCTAAGTCGGGTATTACTGTTTCATAGATTGTTTCCGCGCTGTTCAGTCACAGCACAGCTTCACAACGCTGTTCGCCAGATCCACCATAAGGATGCGGCCCTCGATGATCCGCTCGTCGCCCATGATGTCCCGGAGAATGATCTTCTCTCCATCCACATCAATACGGCTTACATTCTTAAAGATCACGGAATCATCGCTTTCTTTATATACTGTTGCAAGACACATTCGTGTCACCTCCTGATGCAAGTCTTAAATTATTTCAGTTCTTCTTTCACCAGCGTCAGGGCAAGTCCCAGACGCATATTGCCTTTCTGGAAATCGGATACGGCTTCCTTAATGGTCTTCGCCGCAGCGGAAAGCCCCATTTTCTCAAGGTTGTCCGCCATCTGATCCAGTTCCTGGGCGTGATGCTCATTGTGCTGGAGCATGTATGTCAGAAGCGCTGTGGTTTCATTCCTGCAGTCGCCTCCCTGACAGCTGCCGCAGTGGTCGTGAGAATGGTTCTCACATCCCTCTCCGTGGCTGTGTGTATGTTCATGTCCGTGCTGAACAGGATTACCGTTTTCGTCTTTAATAAGATGCATGATCCTACTCCTTTCTAAAAAAATGCGCACTTATGACAAGAAATTATCAATTATGATTTATTATACATCTTTATCTTTCTTTTAGCAAGGTACTATTGATAAATTCACAATGAAAATAACGGAAAATCCTTATTTTATTTCAGGATATTTGTGATATTTTTTCTAACGGCAAAACTATTGTTATAATTATAACAATATTGTTTTTTATCAGATACAATCTTTTTCAGTATCTGTTTTTTACATTCAGGTTACATAATGCGGAAGTTCGTAGTAATTTTTTAATAAAAAAGAAGTGCTTCTTTCATAATTCTATGTTATAATGAACAATGTATGGTCAGACAGAATATACGATCCGGTATGCGCCGGGTTGCATATCATTGGAAGAAACAGTTTCTGAACCGGGTCTGTATACAAGGAGGAACCATTTTGACTAACGCAGTATTTTTAAATAACGACAGAAAAATGCCCCTGCTTGGTCTGGGCGTATATAAAGCCACCGGAGAAAACGAAGCGGAGAACGCTATCATTTCCGCTGTGAAATGCGGCTACCGCATGATCGACACCGCTTCCGCGTATAAGAATGAAGAGAATGTAGGACGCGGTATTGCCAGATGCGGCATCCCGCGCAAAGAGCTTTTTATCACCACCAAGATCTGGAACAACGCCCAGCGTCTGGGCGATGTGGAAGGCGCTTTTCAGCGCAGCCTTGACCGTCTTGGTCTGGACTACATCGATCTTTACCTGATCCACTGGCCTGTTCCGGGCTGCTACTTAAGCACCTGGAAAGAAATGGAGAAGATCCTGAGTTCAGGCAGGGCTCTTTCCATCGGCGTCAGCAACTTTGAGATCCGTCATCTCGAAGAACTCCGCAGGGTTTCCGGTATCGTTCCAGCAGTAAATCAGATCGAATGCCATCCGCTGTGTTATCCGAAGGAACTCATCGATTACTGTCAGGCGAACGGAATTCAGGTACAGGCTTACGCTCCTCTTGCCAGAGGCGCTTACCTGGATCATGACGTTCTCTGTGTAATGGGTACGAAATATGCCCACACACCGGCGCAGGTAGGTCTTCGCTGGGCCGTGCAGAAGGGAATTTCTGTAATTCCCAAATCCGTCCATCCCGACCGCATAGAATCCAACGCGAATATTTTTGATTTTTCCATCGATCAGGAAGATATGGATCTTCTGGACACGTTGAATGAGAATTATCACAGTGCTTCTGTTCCTGAGGATCTTCAGGGAGTGATGTTCTGAATTCCAGCTCCCGTCCTCACCTCTTCAAGACAGAATGAAAAGGCTGTACCCCGGGATTTGTCCCGGCGGCACAGCCTTTTTTTGCTACCACGGCAGCATTGGTGTTTCTACTTTTTTATCACGGATCATCAGATCCATAACCGCATCCGCAGCTTTCTTGTCCGCAAACAGTACCTTGTTAACCTCTTCTATGATGGGCATCTCAACCTGAAATTTTTCCGCCAGGCTTTTGGCCGCCTTTGCGGAATAGACGCCCTCCACGACCATCTTCACCTCATCCATGGCCTCTTTCATCGTATATCCTTTTCCTATGAGATAGCCTGCTTTTCTGTTACGGCTGTGAACACTGGCGCAGGTAACGATAAGGTCTCCGATTCCCGACAGCCCGTAAAAGGTTTCGATCCTGGCTCCCATCTTCGTCCCAAGCCGGGCAATCTCCGCAATCCCCCGTGTGATCAGAGCGGCTTTTGTATTGTCGCCATAACCAAGTCCGTCCGCAGCTCCGGCGGCAAGGGCGATCACATTTTTAAGCGCTCCGCCCAGCTCTACCCCCAGGATATCCGGAGTTGTATAGACACGGAATACAGGACTCATAAAAATGCCCTGAAGATATTCTGCCGTCTTGCGTTCAGAGGCGCTCACCACGCAGGTTGTAGGAATCCCCCGTCCGACTTCCTCCGCATGGCTGGGGCCGGAAAGCACACAGACATCCGCCTGCGGAATCTCCTGGCTGATGATCTCGCTTAATGTCATCAGAGTATTCTCCTCCACTCCCTTGGCGACATTGACGATGATCTGGCCTTTTTTCACGTACGGTGCCATCTGCGCGGACGTACTTCTGGTAAAGGGGGATGGAACCGCCAGTACCGCCACATCCGGATCCTTAAGACAGCTTTCCAGATCCCATGTGATCTCAATATCCTCCGGCAGCCGGACTCCCGGAAGTTTTGACTCATGTTCTCTCTTCGTATTCAGCATCTCTACTTCGTCTTTAAGCGCGGACCACAGACGCACACTGTGCCCGTTGTTGTAAAGCAGCAGAGACAGAGCTGTCCCCCAGCTTCCCGCTCCTAACACACTGATTTTTGCCATTTACTCCACCATTCAACCTTTCATTTTTATGCAGCTGCACAGCAGCCGGTATGCTTTTATTTTTTTCTGCGCAGATATATCCGGCTCTCATTCCCATGCAGTAGCCGTACTATATTTGATCTGTGCTTATAAAACGCAAGCGCTGTGAGAAGGATCATAAGAATATACATCTCAAGCACATGGTTTTTGTCCATCCCGTACGCTCCTCCCTGCCCGCGCAGGATCATTGCGATCAGAGCCGTCACATATGCGCTCAGAGATCCCAGCGACACATAATGCGTCAGGAAAAAGATTGCAATAAACACCACGGCGCAGACAAAAAAGATCTTATAGTCGAAAATCAGCATAAACCCCACGGATGCAGCGAACCCTTTCCCTCCGCGGAAATTCAGGTAAAACGGGAAATTATGTCCCAGAATACATCCCGCCGCCGCATAGACGGACAGAAGGGGCATGATCTCTCCGTATGTTTTTCCGAATATCAGATTCACAAGGACAACTGCGATCACGCACTTCAGAACGTCTCCCAGAAGAGTAAGCGCCCCTGCTTTTCTGCCGAAGGTCCGCAGCGCATTTGTTGTCCCCGCGTTGCCGCTTCCATAGTCTCTGATATCGGTCTTGTGCATTCTGCCGATAATATAGGAAGTCTGAAACAGACCGCATATATATCCGATGATCAGACAGATAATTCGTTCCATATCTTCTCCTTCTCAGCCTTTTTCACCGCGCTGGCGGATGATAAACTTCAGGGATGTTCCTCTGAACCCGAAGGCTTCCCTGATCTTATTTTCGATATATCTTGTATAGGAAAAATGCATCAGTTCTCTGTCATTTACAAAAATAACAAAAGTAGGCGGACGCACTCCTATCTGTGTCATATAGAAGATCTTCAGACGTTTGCCCCTGTCGGAAGGCGGCTGCTGCATCGCCACTGCTTCGGAAAGTATCTCGTTAAGCACTCCCGTCTGGATACGCAGCGTCTGGTTCTCGATCACCATATCGATGGTCTCGAACAGCCGGGGGATCCTCTGTCCCGTTTTGGCCGAGATGAAAACGATCTCCGCGTACGGCATATACGAAAGCACCTCGCGGATCCTGTTTGTAAATTTGTAGATCGTCTTATCGTCTTTCTCCACCGCGTCCCATTTGTTGACGGCAATGATCACACCCTTGCCCTTTTCATGGGCGATTCCGGCGATCTTGGCGTCCTGCTCCGTTACGCCTTCCACAGCGTCGATCAGCATGACCACCACATGAGCCCGCTCCACCGCTGTGACTGTGCGGATCACACTGTATCTCTCGATCTCTTCTTTCACTTTTCCCTTGCGGCGGAGTCCGGCGGTATCGATGAAAATATATTCTTTTCCCTGCCATTTGACTTTCGTATCCACCGCGTCCCTGGTGGTTCCGGCAATATCCGATACGATCACACGGTCCTCTCCCAGAAGCCTGTTGATCAGCGAGGA
>DWUV01000041.1 GCA_019120595.1 Candidatus Mediterraneibacter tabaqchaliae
ACTTTTGAGGAGGTTCAGGAGATCACCCTCACCTCGGAAACAGGCGGAGATATCTACTATACGCTGGATGGCTCGGAGCCTTCGGCGGAGAATGGAACGAAGTATACGGAGCCTGTCCTGCTCCAGGATGAGGGAGAATTCGAGATCCGTGCAGTGGCTGTAAACAGCAAGGGAATTCCCAGCGTGGTTTCATCCGGCACGTATACGATCCAGTTTCCGATCGTAGACGCTCCTGCGGTGACGCCGTCTACCGGACAGTACAGCCAGCCTCAGCAGATTACTATCACGGTTCCGGACGGATATACGGCATATTATACGATGGACGGCACAACGCCGACTTCCTCGTCAACTCAGTATACAGGTCCGGTCACGATGCCGGAGAACGCCCAGACGATCTTCATGGCGATCCTGGTGAACAATAATAACGGAAAAGCTACGGAAGCGACCACCAGAAATTACATTACTACGTCAGAATAACCAAGAAAAAATATATAGCCCTGTTATTGTAAAAAAGTACTTATGTATTTTTAACAATAACAGGGTTGTTTTTTGGTAAAAAAAGAGTTATAATGACTACGTTAAAAAAATAACAATACATAAAGGAGATGCTGGAAATGAGCAGATTTTGTTTACCAAGAGACATTTACCATGGAAAAGGATGCCTTGAAGAGTTGAAAAACCTTAAAGGAAAAAAGGCGATCCTCGTCGTTGGCGGTGGCTCCATGAAGCGTCAGGGATTCCTTGACCGCGCTGTGAACTATCTGAAAGAAGCAGGCATGGAAGTTCAGTTATTTGAAGGCGTTGAGCCGGACCCGTCAGTTGAGACTGTTATGAAAGGCGCGGAAGCGATGCGCGCGTTTGAGCCGGACTGGATCGTAGCTATGGGAGGCGGTTCCCCGATCGATGCGGCGAAAGCGATGTGGGCTTTTTATGAATACCCGGATACGACATTCGAAGAATTGTGCACTCCGTTTAACTTCCCGGAGCTCAGGACAAAAGCAAAATTTGCGGCAATCCCGTCTACGTCAGGTACGGCGACAGAGGTTACTGCATTCTCAGTGATCACAAACTATCAGACAGGCGTGAAATATCCGCTTGCTGACTTCAACATCACACCTGATGTCGCGATCGTTGACCCGGATCTTGTAGCAGGGCTTCCGGTAAAACAGGTGGCTTACACAGGCATGGACGCTCTGACACACGCGATCGAGGCGTATGTATCCACACTGAACGGGCCGTTCACTGACCCGCTGGCGCTCCAGGCGATCGAGATGGTCCTGGATTACCTGCCGGCTTCCTACCACTGCAATATGGAGGCAAGGGAGCAGATGCACTATGCACAGTGCCTTGCGGGAATGGCATTCTCCAACGCACTGCTGGGTATCGTACACTCCATGGCGCACAAGACAGGCGCGGCATTCTCCACAGGACATATCCCGCACGGATGCGCGAATGCGATCTATCTTCCGTATGTCATCCAGTATAATGCGAAAGAGCCGGCGGCAGCAAAACGCTACGCTGAGATCGCCCGCAGGATGGGACTTGCGGGGACATCTGAGAAGGCTCTCATCAACAGCCTTGTCGAGAAAATCAACGAGTTCAATGTAAAACTCAATATCCCGAAAACGCTGAAAGACTTCGGGATCAATGAGGAGGAATTCAAAGAGAAGATCTCCAGGATCGCTGAGCTGGCGGTAGGCGATGCGTGCACAGGTTCCAACCCGCGTGCGATCGATCCGGCGGCAATGGAGAAGCTCTTTACATGTACTTATTATGGAACAGAGGTTGATTTCTGATCTTCTGATATTACCGGATGGAAAATCCGGGAATCGTAAATGGACTGTATATAATGTCAAAAAATATCGGAAACAAGAAAAATCTTTGTGAGTGATTGACAAAAAGCAGCACGGCATTTACACTAATACTATTAGTGGGATTCCGTGCTGTTTTGTTTTTATAAGCCGGGATCCCGCCCAAAAGGAAAAGGAGGAAAGTGTGTCTTTCGCAGAAAGGCGGAATATAATTATGAAAAAGAAATTATGCAGAAAAACCGTCTGCGGCTGGCTTGCATTATCCATGGTCGTGACCGGTATGGGCAGCGGAATGCTGGCTTTTCACACAGAGGAAACACAGGCGGCAGAGACGGATACGGTCAGGGCTGACATTTATCCGAAGCCGCAGTCAGAGAGCTATCTTTCCGATGAAGGAATGAGCCTGGCAGATGAGATAAATATTGTCCTTCACGGAGAGCAGGAGGAGGCGACCCTTCCGAAGCTCCAGGAGATGCTGACAGAAAACGGCTATACATATTCTGTAGGAGAGTATGAGGAGGCAAGATCCAATATCATTCTTTCCTCATCAAAGGATCACTGCGCTGACTGCAGTGGGACAGAGAGCGCGGCGCTGGACCACAGCGAGGGATACGTCCTCACATCCACGGACAGTGAAAATGCAAATGGAGATGTGACGATCATCGGAGCTGACGCGGACGGCGCGTACTATGGAGTTATGACACTGCGCCAGATGCTTCAGCAGAAAAGCGCAGACGGAAAGATCGCGGAAGTGACCGTGGAGGATTATCCGGAGATTGAATTCCGCGGATATATCGAAGGGTTCTACGGTTATCCGTGGACACATGCAGAGCGCATGAGCCTGATGGAAGATACGGCAAAATACAAGATGAATACCTACATCTACGCGCCAAAAGACGACCCTTATCACAGATCGGACTGGAAAGAGCTGTATCCGGATGATAAGGCTCAGGAGATCGCAGAGCTTGCTCAGGCGGGGCATGACAATAATTTCAATTTCTGCTGGACGATCCATCCCGGAGCGACGCTTCAGTTCAATGATACGGATTTCCAGGCGCTGATCAGGAAATACGAGCAGCTGTATGACCTGGGCGTCCGCCAGTTCGGTGTCCTTTTCGATGATACGAACGACTGGACAAACGGAGCGGCACAGGTGGAATTCATCAATCGGATCGATGATGAGTTTGTAAAAGAAAAAGGCGATGTAAGACCGTTGATCGTGGTGGCGGCAAGATACAATTCTGCATGGGGACCGAGCGTAAGCTATTTCAGGCCATACATGGCAGATCTTCACAGCGATATCCAGATCATGTGGACAGGCGCGGCTACGATGTCGAACATCTCCAGAGAAGTGTATGAATGGCCGAAGACATGGACAGGAGTGGACAGAGATCTTGCCGTATGGTGGAACTATCCGGTGAATGATTACTGTGACGGCAGGCTCCTGATGGCTCCGCTTCACAACCTGAGCACGGATCTTGACAATGTGACAGGATTCTTCGCAAATCCGATGCAGCAGGCAGACGCTTCCAAGGTGGCGCTGTTCAGTATCGCCGATTATACGTGGAATACGGATGATTTTGACTATGAGAGCAGCTGGGAGCGCTCCATCGAAGAACTGGTGCCTGACGCAGCCGACGCGTTCAAGCGTTTCGCGGAAGATGTCACGTTCCTCAGTGATGACGGCGGGACCAGCGGACCCTTCCTCTATAATGAATCCTGGAACAGTGTGGAGCTGATCGACGCTCTGAATACTGCGATCGCAGAAGGAACGGATATCACGGCTCCGGCACAGGCAATGCTGGACAAATTTATCCAGATCCAGGCGGATGCAGCGGCTCTGGCGGAGATCGCCAATGCCAACCTCAGAGAAGAGATCAATGAACACAGAGAGGCTTATGCGTCCCTCGGCGCGGCAGGCGAGAATGCAGTCCGCGCGCTGCTGGCGGCAGAGGAGGGAGACCTTGCGGCATGGGTTGACTACAACACAAAAGCACAGGATGCGTTTAATGATTCGAATAACCATATTATCACCAGCCTGGAAGACGGCGGGACAAAAGATAACGTAGCGGAAGTGGGAAGCCAGCACCTGAAACCGGCTGTTACAGGCATCCTGAACGAGGCAAAGGCAAGGATCAACGAGTCCGCATTCGAGAAGTTTGAAACAGAGCTGTCAGATGACAGCGGATCCGTGGACTGTACAGTGAGTGAGGACCAGGGCAAGTATATCGTTTCAGACGCTTCCGTAACCCTGGAACCGGGAGAAGCGCTCACAGTGGCACTGCCGAAGGCAGTACAGATCGGCAGCATTGTCCTTGAGACGGAACAGGCAGACAGCCTTGCTGTTGAGACAAGCCTGAACAGTATGGAATGGACTGAGGCTGAGGCATCCGCAGAGAACGGTGTCCTGTCGATGGACACGCAGACAGCGGCAGCGTTTATCCGTTTTGTCAATACAGCGGAAGAAGCAGTCGGACTGAATATCAGCAGGCTGGAAGTGACACCGGTCTATAAGGCAAGCCCGAGTATTTCAACATCACTGGGAACTTATGAGAATTATGTGATCAATAACAGTCTGGACGGCAGCATGGACACGAAATTCTGGTCCAATGCAGCTCCTGCACCGGGAAGTTATATCCAGGTGGACCTCGGAAAGGTCATGCCGCTGTATGATATCAAGGGATATTTTGATATGTCAGACTGCTTCAGCAACGGGGTCGTACAGATTTCGGAAAACGGTTCGCAGTGGACAGATCTCGGAGCGATCACATATGAGACTGTGAACGGCAGATATGTAACGACGAACAATGCGGAAGGAGCGATGGCGAGATACTTCCGGTTTACAAACAGTGCGTCCCAGACGAACTGGATCCAGCTCTACGAGGTTGAATTTAATACAACCGTTGCCTCGGGCGACGATGTAGTGATCGTAACAGAGGCATCCAGGGGAGATGACCATGCATTCGTTTCAGACGGCGATCTTTCCAGCGCATATGCGCCGGGCGAGGCGGCGGAAGGGGATTACCTTATCTACAGGACTACACGTATCACAGATATCGGAACCCTCCGTATCCTTCAGGATGGAAGCGCAGTCTGCAATGCTGCTGTGTCTGTGAAGACCGCTGATGCAGATGGATGGAAGGAAATCGGCGTGCTGGATTCCGCACTGACAGAGTTCGAGGTAAATGATAAAGTTCTGGAGATCAAACTGACTTTCCATGACGGAAATCCGGCGCCGGTGATCTATGAGATCATTCCTTCATCGCGCGGGGAAGAGCCGGATGTTGAGGATCCGGACATTGAGGATCCGGATAAACCGGGTGATACGACAGATCCGGATGAGAAGCCGGATCCGGATAAGCCGGGACAGGATACACCATCTGATACTGATAAGCCGTCCGGCACAAAGGATCCGGAAGGCAATGCAGATAAAGCAGTGCAGACCGGCGACAGCGCTGATATGGCGGGATGGCTGTTCGCAGCAGTGATCGCCGGAGCAGTCCTGATCATGGCGGCAGGAAAGACCAGACGCAGCGATTTCTGAGAAACAGATTGAAAATCCGTAATCACAGTGACAGGGATAAGCATCCGCTTATCCCTGTCTTTTTTACTTGCCTTCCCGCACAATTTAGCGTATTATAGTGAAAGAGTGATTTTTGACGAGGAGGAAGACCATGTATCAGATAATGAAAGCAGAAAAACTGGCGGACAAGATCTTTCTGATGGATGTGCATGCGCCGCGTGTGGCACAGCACTGTGAGCCTGGACAGTTTGTTATTGTAAAAATGGATGAGAAGGGCGAGCGTATTCCCCTGACCATCTGTGACTATGACAGAGAGGCAGGTACCATTACCATTGTGGTGCAGGAAGTGGGAGCTTCCACAACAAAGATGGGAGCGCTCAAAGAAGGGGATTATTTCCGTGACTTTACAGGACCGCTCGGATGCGCTTCCGAGTTTGTCCATGAGGATATCGATGCGCTGAAGAATAAAAAGATGCTTTTCGTGGCAGGCGGCGTGGGCGCGGCTCCGGTGTACCCGCAGGTCAAATGGCTCCATGAGCGCGGCATTGACGCGGATGTGATCGTGGGCGCGAAGACAAAGGATATGCTGATCCTTGAGGATGAGATGAAGGCTGTCGCCGGCAATTACTATCCCTGTACAGACGACGGTACATACGGACATGCCGGCATGGTCACCGCTATGGTTGAAGAACTTGTAAATAATGGGAATAAATACGACGTCTGCGTTGCCATCGGGCCGATGATCATGATGAAGTTCGTCTGTCTGCTGACAAAGAAACTGGGGATCCCGACGATCGTCAGCATGAACCCCATCATGGTGGACGGGACCGGGATGTGCGGCGCCTGCCGTCTCCAGGTAGGCGATGAGATCAAATTCGCATGTGTGGACGGCCCGGAATTCGACGGCCATCTCGTGGATTTTGACCAGGCGATGAAGAGAAGCCAGATGTACAAGACAGCGGAAGGCCGTGCGATGCTCAAGCTCCAGGAAGGGGATACGCACCACGGCGGATGCGGACATTGCGGAGGTGACGAATAATGGCTGATATGTTAAAGAAAGTTCCTGTCAGAGAGCAGGACCCGAAAGTACGCGCGACAAATTTTGATGAGGTCTGCCTCGGATATGATCTGGAAGAGGCGATGGAAGAGGCATCGAGATGCCTGAACTGCAAGAATGCGAAATGTATCCAGGGATGCCCGGTTTCGATCGACATCCCGGCATTCATCCATGAGGTAAAGGAAGGAAATATTGAGGAAGCATATAAAGTGATCGGCAAGTCCAGCGCTCTTCCGGCGATCTGCGGCCGTGTCTGCCCGCAGGAGTCCCAGTGCGAAGGAAAATGTATCCGCGGCATCAAGGGCGAGCCGGTGTCTATCGGAAAACTGGAGAGATTCGTGGCTGACTATGCACTTGAGAATGACATCAAGCCTGTGGGCGCGGAGACAAAGAACGGACATAAAGTAGCTGTGATCGGTTCCGGCCCGTCCGGTCTTACCTGTGCGGGCGACCTGGCGAAGATGGGATACGATGTGACCGTATTTGAGGCGCTCCATGAGCTTGGCGGGGTGCTTGTATACGGGATCCCGGAGTTCCGTCTCCCGAAGCAGAAGGTCGTTGCAAAAGAGATCGAGAAAGTAAAAGAGCTCGGCGTTAAATTTGAGACAAATGTTGTGATCGGAAAGTCCACGACCATTGACCAGCTCATGGAAGATGAAGGATTTGAAGCTGTGTTTATCGGTTCGGGAGCAGGACTTCCGATGTTTATGGGCATCCCGGGGGAGAATGCGAATGAAGTATTTTCCGCAAATGAATACCTGACGAGAAGCAACCTGATGAAAGCATTTGACGATTCTTACGATACCCCGATCGCGGCAGGAAAGAAAGTCGCAGTCGTGGGCGGAGGAAATGTCGCTATGGATGCTGCCAGGACGGCGCTGCGTCTCGGTGCGGACGTACATATCGTGTACAGGAGAAGCGAGGCAGAGCTCCCGGCCAGAGTAGAAGAGGTCCATCACGCAAAAGAGGAAGGCGTGATCTTTGACCTTCTGACAAATCCGAAAAAGATCAATGTGGATGAAAATGGAAATATCACAAGCATGACTGTCATTAAGATGGAGCTTGGCGAGCCGGATGCATCCGGAAGAAGGCGTCCGGTAGAGATCCCGGGATCTGAGTATGATATCGAAGTGGATACAGTCATCATGTCCCTCGGAACATCGCCGAACCCGCTGATCTCTTCCACGACAAAAGGCTTGGAGACAAACCGCAGGAAATGTATCGTTGCTGATGAGGAGAACGGCCAGACTTCAAAAGAAGGCGTGTTCGCAGGCGGCGATGCGGTTACCGGAGCGGCTACGGTCATCCTTGCCATGGGCGCAGGAAAAGCCGGTGCAAAGGGCATTGACGAATATCTGAAGAAGAAAGAGAAATAATAAGCAGAGGCCGGCCGGGACAAGATCCGGCTGACAGTAAGTGAGATGATATAAAAGGCTTCCGTCCTGGAGATCAGGCCGGAAGCCTTTTTGGCAGGAGAGTGAAATGGTAGAGGAGATCAGAGAAAAGTTATACGCATTATCAGAGGAAGATTACAAAGAGTTTAATCAAAAACTCCTCCCGGGAGTGGAGAATGTCATCGGGATCCGGATCCCTGCCCTGAGAAAACTCGCGCAGGAAATCGCAAAAACGGATTACCGCGCCTATCTCGAAGAGGCGGAAGAAAAAATCAGGGCGGATTCCATCCATGAGGAGATCATGCTCCGGGGACTTGTGATCGGATATGGGAAAATGGATCTTACAGAGCGCAGAAAATACCTGGATGGATTTGTGTCTGAGATCGGAAACTGGGCAGTCTGCGACAGCTGTGTGACAAGTTATAAGTTTATGAGGAAGGATCCGGACTACTGGTTTGACTATCTGAGAACTTACAGAGACAGCAGGGAAGAATTCCAGCTCCGTTTTATGATCGTTGCCATGATGTCCCATTTTGTGGATGAAAAACATATCGATGAGATCCTTAAGATATGCGACGGACTCCATCATGACGGATATTACGCGAAAATGGGGACCGCGTGGGCGATCCAGGTCTGCTACGTAAAATTCCCCGAACAGACAAGACGGCTTTTGGAAAACAACCATATGGACGATTTCACACACAATAAAGCGATCCAGAAAATACGCGAGTCGTACAGGGTAAGCAGGGAAGAAAAAGAAGAACTGGCAAAACTAAAACGATAAGATCTGTATTTGTGGGGGAGACTGTGATCGAGTAAATCGGACGAAAACAGTGAAGCGCAGGTGTCGAGGACGTATTCAGCGCGGGGATATGGCTGGCATCGGTTCCGCTCCATGAGGCAGGAAAAACTACGAAATCAGGGAACACGCTAAAAGCAGGGGTCAGAAGAGAGGAACTCGGCTTCGCCTCAGACACCCTCTCTTCTGACCCCAACGCGTGTCCCCTGATTTCTACTTTTTCCAAGCCTCATTCCGAAGTCGCCTCAACCACCCATATCCCCGC
>DWUV01000003.1 GCA_019120595.1 Candidatus Mediterraneibacter tabaqchaliae
CAGCCCCCAGGTCACGGAACATCTCCACCTCATCCCTGAGCACTCTGAATTCATACCCGTCATAACAAAAATCGCCGAAACGCGGGCGCAGCAGCACCCTCACCTCTATATCCGTATTCCGCTTAACCTCGCGGAACAGAGCCGGTGATGGAGAAAGCCCTCCGATAACCAGCCCTGAACAAAGTTCGACCCTGTCCGCGCCGCCCTCCTGGGCAGCGATCGCAGACTGGACACTGTCTGCACAGACTTCAAGTAAATAAGACATAACTGCTCCTTTCAGAATATTCTGACGATATCAGCAAAAGGGGTCAGACCCCTCTTAAGAGGGGTCTGACCCCTTTTGCCGCCATTTTCAGACTACTCCGCAAATTATCTCGGGATCTTAGACAACGCCGCGCTGTCACCTACAATTACAACATCATTATGCAGCTGCAGGATCGATGCCGGCACCTCCGGCGTTACCGGTCCGAAAAATGCTTTTGCCACGATATCAGCTTTTGCCTCGCCGTTTACGATGAGAAGGATCTTCTTTGCTTTCATGATCGTTCCGATCCCCATTGTATACGCCTGTCTCGGCACATCATCCGCAGAAGCGAAGAATCTCTTATTCGCCTCGATCGTACTCTCTGTCAGATCTACACAGTGTGTCGTCTGCGCAAAGGAGCTGTCCGGCTCGTTGAATCCGATATGCCCGTTGTGTCCCAGTCCCAGGAGCTGGATATCCACGCCGCCCATGGATGCGATCAGCTCTTCATATCTCGCGCACTCCTTGTCCGCGTCCGGCTCTGTGCCGTCCGGCACATTGGTGTTCTCCGGTTTGATATTCACGCGGTCAAACAGATGCTCATGCATGAAATAATAGTAGCTCTGGTCATTGTCGCGGGTCAGCCCTCTGTACTCGTCCAGATTAACCGTCTTTACCTCCGAAAAATCAAGATCTCCTTTTTCATACCACTCTACGAGCTGGTCGTATGTACCGATCGGAGTGGAACCCGTAGCCAGCCCAAGCACACAGTCCGGCTTCAGGATCACCTGCGCGGAAAGGATATTCGCCGCTTTCCTGCTCATTTCCTGGTAGTCTTTTGCTTCATAGATCTTCATATTCTCTTCCTCCTCAAATCATATATTCGCTGCGGAAGGCACGCAGGACAGATAAAAAACCAGATTTCCGAAGCATAAAGTCAGACCTTATTACTTGAAAATCTGGTTTTGTCTTCCCTTGTAACATCCCAGTGATATTATTAAAATTATAGTAACAATCCCTCGGATAAATGTCAAGAAGAACAGCACTTCCCGGTATTATTCCCGGTATTATTCCTTCCCTGTATTTTTTCCTGACTGTTTTCCGCTCCGCCCGGCGCAGTCTCCTCATATTCGATCCCCACCAGCGTAAGTCCCTGGGGCGGCGCCGTCACCCCGGCTTTTGTCCGGTCCTTTTCCTCCAGCATCCGCTCCACTTCCTCCGGTTCAAAATATCCCCTTCCCACGCCCGCCAGCGTGCCCGCGATAATGCGGACCATATTGTAAAGGAATCCGTTCCCACGGACACGGACCGTAAATAAGTCTCCCGCCTTCTCCACATCCAGGCTGTAGATCGTCCTCACAGTATCCTCCACCGAGGTCTGGGCGCTGCAGAAGCTTTTAAAATCATGGGTGCCCTTCAGATAACCTGCCGCCTGGCGCATCCGGTCCAGATCCAGCGGGAACGACACGAAATAAGTATCTCTGCGCCTCACCGGGTCCGGAAACTCCCGGTTCAGGATCCGGTACTCATAAGTCTTCACGGACACACATTTTCTCGGATGCCATCCGGCCGGCACCTCCTCGGACCGCACCACTACCACATCTTCCGGGAGCAGCGCGTTCACCGCATACGCGATCCGTTCAGCCGGTATCCTGGTGTCCGTGTCAAACACAGCCACATTTCCCCGGGCATGGACCCCCGCGTCCGTGCGGCTGGCCCCGATCACAGTGATCTTCTCCTCGGTCAGCCGGGACAACGCCCGGTTGAGCACCTCTTCCACGGTAACGCCGTTTTTCTGTATCTGCCATCCGCAGTAATCCGTGCCGTCATAAGCCACTGTCAGCTTGATCCTCTTCATACTCCCCTTCCTGATACCTTTCATAACACCCTCCATTTTCTCCGTGCATAAAACACGAGATGCGATAGCTCCGCAGATCCGGACCACGCATCTCAGACAACGCTCTGACTGCCCATCAGAATATCCATAATGTAAAATCAATAAATCTCCCTGCCGCAAAAACCGCAGCCACATAAACCACTGTGATGACATAAGCCATCCTGTCCCGGGTCTTATATTTCAGCGGTTTCATTTTCGTCCGTCCTTCTCCGCCGTGGTAGCACCTCGCCTCCATGGCCATCGCCAGGTCATTCGCCCGGCGGAACGCGGAAACGAACAGCGGCACGAGGATCGGGATCATCGCCTTCGCCCTCTGGATGATATTCCCGCTCTCAAAATCCGCGCCCCTCGCCATCTGCGCCTTCATGATCTTGTCCGTCTCCTCCAGGAGGATCGGGATGAACCGCAGGGCAATGGACATCATCATCGCCACCTCATGCACCGGAACATTTACTTTATTCAGCGGATGAAGGAGTTTTTCCATGCCGTCCGTCAGCCCGTTCGGTGAAGTCGTAAACGTCATGATCGAGGAACCCGCCACCAGGTACATCAGCCTCACAGCCATGAAAACCGAAGTCCTCAGCCCGTTTTCCGTGATCGTGAAGATCCAGAAATGCACCAGTCTTTCTCCTCCCTGCGTGAGGAACAGATTCATGACCACCGTAAACAAAAGCAGGATCACTATGGGTTTTAAGCCTTTTACTATGTATTTGAGCGGTACTTTCGACAGCTTTATGACTGCCCCGAGGAATACCGTCGCGATCACATATCCGAGCAGGCTGCTCTGGACAAATAAAGACACAAGAAAAAGAAGGGTGCAAACGATCTTCACCCTTGGGTCCAGTCTGTGTATCCTGCTCTCTGCCGGGTAATACTGCCCGATCGTGATATCTCTTATCATGACAAACTCCTCATTATCTCATTCGCCGCCTCTTCGATCGTCGTGGCATCCGGTGAGAGGTCAAATCCCCTCTCTTTTAAGTCATGCATCACATAAGTCACCTGCGGCGCCGCCAGCCCTACCTTTTCCAGCTCTTTATAATGGCGGAACACTTCCCGCGGCGTGCCGTCCAGCATCTTCTCCCCACGGTTCATCACAATGATCCGCTCCACATATCTAGCCACATCCTCCATGCTGTGGGACACAAGGATCACCGTCATCCCGGTCTCCTTATGGAGCCTCTCCACCTGGTCCAGGATCTCGTCCCGCCCCTTCGGATCCAGCCCTGCCGTCGGCTCGTCCAGCACGAGCACCTTCGGGCGCATCGCCAGGACTCCCGCGATCGCCACGCGGCGTTTCTGCCCGCCGGACAGCTCAAACGGAGACTGCCTGTAATACTTCTCAGGGAATCCCACCAGATCCAGCGCCTCTTTTGCCCGCTCTTCGCATTCTTCCTGGGACAGTCCCTGGTTCTTCGGCCCGAAACACACATCGCTCAACACATCCACCTCAAAGAGCTGATGCTCCGGGTACTGGAAGACAAGACCAACCTGGCTGCGCAGCCAGCGCATGTCAAAGCCCTCTTCGTAAATATTCTTCCCTTCGTACAGGATCCTGCCCGAAGTCGCCCTGGTCAGCCCGTTCAGGTGCTGGATCAGCGTGGACTTCCCGGATCCGGTATGCCCGATGATACCCACAAACTGCCCCTGGGGGATCTCAAGGCTCACACTTTTAAGCGCCTGTTTCTCATAAGCTGTCCCCGGGCTGTATACATAATTGATATGTTCTAACGCAATCGACATAATGCCTCCACCAATTCTTCTCTCCTCAGGATGCCTCTCGGGATATCCACCCCCCGTTTCCGCAGCTCCTCCGCCAGCATCGTCACCTGGGGCACATCCATCCGGTACGACTTCAGCTCTTCCACCCTGCTGAAGATCTCCCGGGGCGTGCCGTGCATAACGATATGCCCGCCGTCCATGACAAACACCTGATCCGCGTCAATGACTTCTTCCATATAATGTGTGATCAGGATCACTGTAACCTTCTTCTCTCTGCGCAGTTTCTCCACCGCACGGATGACCTCTTTCCGTCCGTTGGGATCCAGCATTGCCGTGGGCTCGTCCAGCACGATGCACTTCGGCTCCATGGCGATCACTCCCGCGATGGCCACGCGCTGTTTCTGTCCGCCGGAGAGTTTGTTCGGGGACGCCTTGCGGTACTCGATCATTCCCACAGAGCGCAGGCTGTCCTCCACCCGCTTCCAGATCTCGTCCGTTGGCACGCCCAGATTCTCCGGGCCGAACCCCACATCCTCCTCCACTACAGTGCCGATGATCTGGTTGTCCGGATTCTGAAAGACCATGCCCGCGGTCTGGCGTACGTTCCAGAGCTCCGCCGGATCCTTCGTATCCCGGCCGTCCACCCACATCGTCCCGCCCGTGGGCACGAGGATGGCATTCATATGCTTCGCCAGCGTGGATTTCCCGGAACCATTATGTCCCAGCACAGCGACAAAGGATCCCTGGGGAATGTCTATATCTACGCCGTCGATGGCGCGGTTCGTCCCGATCACATTGCCTTCCTCATCCCGCTTGTCATATTCATAGATCAGTTTTTCTGCATGGATCATTTCCATCGGCTTCCTGCCCCTTCCTGCTCATATGGTCTCTATTTTACGTCATGGACATGCATTTTGCAAGCCCCGCCTTATCACTCCCAGGGTTGTTTCATGAACTATTCATGAGCAGCACTACCTTTTATAATCTTATTATTACATCCCCATATCGTTTCTGGTAAGCTGATTACGTAAAAAAACGCAAACTATCTCTTTATCTCTTTACAAGACTTTTTTTCAGGGGTATTCTCTATATATAGTCAATACAGACTGGCTATGCCTTGAAATACATACTGTTCTCGCAAGGTGGCATTGTCACAAAAGCAGTCCATCATTTCTGTCATTATATTTGTCAGACCTGTCTCGTACATTGCCAGGCGCAGGATGTTGTATACAAATTTTCTGATGAGCGACAGATTGTTTCGGGACTTTTTGGCTGGCGAGCGATCTTCCCTGAATGTGTCGTCCAGTACATGATGGAGCCGGTTCTCTATTGACCAGTGCATTCTTTTTATGCTTCCCAGTTCCTCTGCCGTGAGGATAAGGTCTGAGATCAGTGCCGTGCATTGGATGTCTTTTCCAATTCCCTCTTCAGCAGAAGGAACTGGGACTCTTCTTGAGCCTTTTTTCAAAAACTCTTCTTTTGTCGGAGTGATATCATTCCCCTGGCTGTCTTTTTCAACAGGAATCCTCACCTGCTTGATCCGCGCAATGCTCTGAACGTGTGTCCATTCTTTTTGTTTTTTCGTCAGATTTGATGCATTATTACATATCTGGCAAGTCCTGTACTCATTTCTGTCCCGATTTTTTTCCATCTGATTGATCTCTTCATATTTCCCAAGATAATCCTGCATAACAGGATCTGGAGTTTCACTTTTTCCTTTTTTCTCCGCTTCTTCTTCCAGTTTATCCAGGAACGTATGGATCTCCTCATAAGCGTCTGGCTGATTTTTCTTTACTGTCAATACAAAATGCCCTTCCTGTCCATGTATCTGTTCCATGATTGCGGTCTGTGTCCCAATCGCATCAATCGTTATAACGCTCCCTCTGATATCCAGAAGTTTCAGCAATTCCGGAATCACCGTGATCTCATTCGTCTTGGAATCGACTGGAAGCTGTGCAAGTATCAACCCTCGAACCGTTTCCACTACATTCAACAGCATCGGTGCTGTCCCGCTTTTCGTCTTTTCCGCTGCGCCGCGTAATGCTTTCCCATCAATAGCGAGATGGGTATTCTTCGAGTCCACGATCTCACCGATCCATTCCATAAAAGCATACAAGGCTAATTCCTCATCAATCCCAGACAGCATCCGGGTAATGGTGGAAGGCGAGGCGATCCCGTAGTTCAATTTCATATGTTTCCGCAGCTCTTCCAGATGGTTTCTACACCATTTAAGGCTCCTGCGGATCGTCGTCCTGCCACAAAGGACTCCGAGAGTGACACATACCAGCATTTCTGCAAGGTCATGTTTTTTCTCTCTGTCGCACCGGTAATCCGGAATCTGCCTGAAATAATGGATCAGCTTTTCTGTCACAAATGTTCTTTCAGCACATTTCCAGCACCACTTGTATTTTCTCCAGAAGTTTCCGCTGCTCCTCACTCACTTTCGAAATGATTTCCGTTTTATCCA
>DWUV01000042.1 GCA_019120595.1 Candidatus Mediterraneibacter tabaqchaliae
AAATATAAAAATGATGAAATATAAAACAGCACTGTTCATCTGTTTGACTATTATTCAATAGGCAATATGCCGATTGCATAGGTCCAGAAATAGCAAATTCACCTGTATAATACTTGATTATTTCCTCGTCACGTTCTCCATTTTTTTTCTTTTCTCCAGTGTACAATTTCAAATCAGCTTCACATTTTCCATTTTCATTAGGCTCATTTATATCCAAAATGCCGTGAAGTAATTCTTCCTTATTCGATATTGTTGGAAAAAAATATGTATGATATGTTCCTGTATACCCTTTATACATTTTATCGTCATACTTTAAAATTGTCTTATTTTCAGTATCGTCATCTGACAAAATATCAATAATATTAATATTTAACCCCTTGCACAAACTTATAAGGCTTGATAGTTTAATTTCTTTAGCACCTCGAGTTATATTAGATATCGTACCTTGACTAACTGGAACTCCAGCATTTTCACATAATTCAACTACTTTTGTCTGAGTTAGTTTCTTAGATTTTATTATTTCCTTAATTTTTCCACTTACTTTTAGACAATACTGCTCAGCATAATTCTCAATTATCACTATATCATCCCCCAAAGCATTATTATTGTATTAATAATAATGTTTTTATTTAGCTTTGTCAATTTCCATTACACAAAACACACATTTCACCTATATGTAAACTATGTTCTTTTTACACGGATTTATAGACAATAACAACACAAAACACATATTTCTATCCGGGTACTATTTATGGCAAGCAGGTGCCCGATCCCGTTCTTCTGATACATCTTCTTCATCTCTGCATCCAGACCTGCCTTGTCCCCCAGAAGGACAGCGCTCATCGTCCCACCGTAGTAATCTCCCAGATGTTTCACCAGGATATCCTTCCACGCGCTGCGGACTTCAGAGAGGAACTGGGCTGCCCGGTCTGTCTCCCGGGAGATTACTTCCACTCTGTCCGCCCACACAAGGACATGGATCCCCTGCCTGGCATAGTACGTGCGCTGGTCGAAATTCCCCGGATTGCGCGCGCTGTCAAAAACAGCGGCCTCCCCGGATATCCGGATCCGGTTCCCGATGCGGATGTATTCTTCGTTTTTTTCTGTCTGTTCCGGCCTGACATAGGCCATGACGGTTGGTTCCTGGATTTTCTGATCTGAAACAGATACAGCATTGTCCTTTAGACAGACTGCTGTCACTTTTGATTTTTCTTCAATCTTAAACACAGTGCCTTCCAGCGTGATCCCGGCTGAAGGCATGTTTTGGATGAGCGCGCTCTCCAGCGCGGAAGCCTCTGCCCCCGCGCCGAAAAAACACACCCTTATCGCCTGTACCGCCACAAAAAGGACGCATACCATACAAAGCGGCCGCTTTTTCATTGATCTTTATTCTTCTTCGGCTGCGATCAGTTCTTCTTTTGCCCCAAGAGGCTGGGACAGATCCACGTTCTCCATATACTTTGCATCTGTTTCCCCATTGATCGTGATCTGCACTTTCTGCGCCTCTGTTCCCCCGACCAGAGAATTCACGATCGAATACACTGTCACTTCCGGCAGCACGTCATAAGCCCCTGTAAGAAACGTGCTGTCAAAATTCACGTAACAGATCCCATCCTTGATCGTTACGCTCAAAAGATTTGCATCCGGATTGACCGTCGGATAAGCTCCGCTCCCGGAGGGCCCCTGCATGAGCTTCTCCACGATCAGTTTCTCCCGGGATACATTACTGCTGTACCTCACATCGACTTTCTGCGGGACAAGCCTGTCTCCTTCTTTATCCGCGAAATACAGGGTCAGGGTATCCGTCTGGTACGCAGTAGGCGATGAGCCCGTATTTTCCACAAAATCGTCCTCATTCATCAGCCCCACAGGGAATCCCGAGCTGTCCTCCAGCATTTCTCCGTCCACAGTGAATGAGACTGCATTGACCCCGTCGATCAGGACCAGGGACTGGACGACTGACGCCCTCACCAGCTTTTCCTCCAGCGCCCCCATTTCAAGATATGCACTGTTGAAATCCACATCCAGGATGCTCCCTCTCAGTTCGCACTCCCGGACTTCCACCTCCGCGGGGATAGGGGCAGTATACTCAATCTCTTCCGAGGGTTTTTTCAGTTCCTCCAAAACCGCCTCCGCGATCTCCTCCGCCTCCCCTTCCGGGAACTCAAAAGAAACCTTTGCAAGCCCTGTTCGGTCTTCATTCAGGCAGTAGATATACGCATCTTCTTTTCCCACATCCGTGCGTTTCCCGCAGGACACAGCCAGCGCAGACATGCAGAGACAGACGGCTAAAAGCTTTATTTTCCTCTTCATCCTCACACCCCCTATGCTGCCACGTAGATCAGAGGGATCCGGACGGTGAATGTGGTCCCTTCCCCCTCATTGCTGTATACTTTGATGGAGCCTCGGTGCACGAGAACTGCATTCCTTGCGATGGCAAGCCCGAGCCCCGTCCCTCCGATCTCCCGGGAATGGGACTTGTCCACCCGGTAGAATCTCTCAAATATATGCGCCTGGTCCTGCTCCGGGATCCCGATCCCCGAGTCCTCCACCTTCACATAAAAATACTTGTGGTCCGCATTCAGAGAGACATGGACCCATCCATTCTCATGATTATATTTAATGGCGTTTTCCACGAGATTTGATACGGCAAGGGTAAACTTTGTCTCATCGATCTCCGCGTTCACAGGCCGGAAGGTCTCCATGACCATCTCTACATTTTTCTTCTCCGCGATCGGCTTTAACCGTTTCAGGATCTGTTCCAGCAGATCATTGATATTCATGGTCCGGATGTTCATCGTCTGGCCTGACCGGTCCATCTTCACAAGGGAGAGCAGGTCTGTGATGATCTGGTTCTCCCGGTCGATCTCCTTTGCGATATCCTGCATGAACTCCTGGTACATCTCTACAGGCACATTGTCCTGCTCCAGGAGAGAATCCGCCAGGACCTTCATGGAAGTCATGGGCGTCTTCAGCTCATGGGACACATTGGATACGAACTCTTCCCTGGACTCGTCCAGGATCTTCAGCCTGCCGAGCATTTTGTTAAACGCCTCGCTCAGCTGCCTTGTCTCTGTAAATGTATCCACATGGAGCACATCATCGCTGTACCCTTCCGTTACGTTTTCGATGGCTCCTGTGATCTTGTGGATGGGCCGCACCATCCGGTCTGCCAGGAACACGCTGAGCATGGCAAGGAGGATCATGGCGATCCCCACGATCACCCCGCCGTGGGTGTACAGCACCTGTTTTGTCGTCTCGATATTATCCGTGGAAACGCTGGCAAGCATCACACCCAGCACTTTCTCTCCCCCTCTCTCCACAATAGGAGAGGTCACCTCGATATAATGGTTGGTCCTGTCATAAAAATTCGTCCTCTCGCCTTTCATACAGCGGACGACATTTTCCGACACATCCGTCTTTCCTTCATCCAGGCTGTATGTATCCTTGATCACCCTGAGGTCTTTATCGATGACCATGACCCGCCCGTTATAGATATTAGTCAGCTGGGTGAGGCTGGTATTGATGACCTCAGAGGATGTATCTGACAGATACCCGTAATTATTCAGCTGGTTGCACAGTATGGTGCACTGGTTCTGGATTTCCGCGGTGCGAAGTTCCACCGCGCGCGACTCATAGAATTTCACGATCCCGAAAAGAGCCGCCAGGCATGGCAGGAGCCCTGCCAGCATGGCGAACAGGATAAAACGGAACCGCATATTTTTAAAGATCTTGTCTCTGAATGTAAACTGACGTCTAACCCTGGAAATAATAACCCACTCCCCACTTTGTATGTACATATTTCGGTTCGCTCGGGTTCATCTCGATCTTCTCCCGCAGGCGCCGGATATGCACATCGACTGTCCTTGCATCTCCCGGATAATCATATCCCCACACAAGGTTCAAAAGGTTTTCCCTGCTGTATACTTTGTTCGGGTTCATGGCGAGCAGCTCCAGCACATCGAATTCTTTTGCCGTGAGATTGATCTCTCTCTCCCCGATGAACACGCGGCGGCTCTCGCAGTCGATCTTCATGTTGCCCTTGATGAGCACCGGGCTTCCCGCAGGCTCCTTCTTCTTTGAAGTGCGCCGCATGATCGCCTTGATCCTTGCCTTTACCTCAAGGATATTGAACGGCTTGGTGATATAGTCGTCCGCGCCGTACTCCAGCCCCAGGATCTTGTCCATATCTTCGCTTTTCGCTGTCAGCATCACGATCGGCATATCAGAAAACTCCCTGATCTGCTGGCATACCTGGAACCCGTCCAGCTTCGGCAGCATGACGTCCAGGAGCACCAGGTCATACTCGCAGTTCCTCGCGCACTCCAGCGCTTCCTCGCCGTCATATGCGCAGTCCACTTCCATGCCTTCCTGCTCCAGGCTGAACCGGATCCCTTTCACGATCAGTTTTTCATCGTCTACCACCAATATCTTCTTGCTCATACTCCTCTACCTGACTCCTGTCTCATATCGTTATGTCTTCTTTTATTTTATTAAATACTCCCTCTTTGATTCCCTCGATCAGCATCAGGTCCTCAATGCTCCCGAACTGACCGTGCTCCTCACGGTAGTCCAGGATGCTCTGAGCCTTTGCCTCACCGATCCCTGTCAGGGTCATGAGTTCCTCTTTTCCGGCTGTATTAATATTTATTTTCCCGCTTACGTCCGCATTTCCGGTTACGATATCTTCAACCCCGGAGCCCTGCATCTGAACCTCCCGGACTGTGGGGACATAGATCTGTTCCCCGTCCGCCACGGTTCTCGCCTGGCTGACCGCCTCAGGCGCCGCCTCCGCCGTCATGCCGCCGGCAAGAGTGATCGCTTCAAATACACGGGCGTCCTTTTTTAATTCATATACCCCGGGAGCATTCACTGCCCCGCATACATAGACATAGACCGTCTCCGCAGGCTCCTGTTCTTCCTGCGGGACAGCTCCCTCTTTTTCCGTCTCGCTCTCAGCAGAGACGGACAGCTCTTCCAGGCTCTCTTCATCCTTCCCGGCACATCCCGCAGCCACGAGCGCCGCTGCCAGGGCAGAGAACCATACCGCCTTCATTTTTTTCATTCTGTCATGCATATTTTTCTCCACAGTTCCCAGACCGGGAGAGATACCCCTTTTATGCCGGACAGTAACATTGTAACGAATTTTTATCAAAATTACAATAGACAATTAATTCTTTGTTACGGTATTAACAGGTTGTTACAATTTTATTACATGCGTCTGCAAATAATTCCCTGCTTCTCCTACTCCCACTGGAATACCGCGATCCCGATCACTGCCACAAGGAGCCCGCCCAGTTTTCTCCAGGAGAACGGCTCCCTGTCCATGCCGAACATCCCGAAGAGCTGGATGAGATACGATACCGCGAGCTGGGCGATGACAATGAGGAGCGCGGACTTCGCAGGTCCCAGCGCCGCAACACTCTTGATCACAGTCCATGTGATCACAGCGCCGATCGCCCCGCCCAGCAGCATATACTTCGGCTCTACCTTTGCGATGGCAGAGACACTGTCCCGCCCGGTAAAAAGCCATGCCGCCAGGCAGACCGCGAACGCCGTGATCTGCACCCAGCCGTTGCTGACCCACACTCCGGTTGTCTTTGTGACCTGTGTGTTAAATACTCCCTGTATGCTCATGAGCGCCCCGGAGATCAGGGCAATAAAAAAACCAGCCATGTTCCATACCTCCATGCAGTTTATGCCTGCGTTTCCCTTAGTATGTCCCCTGGCCGGTTTCTTATTCCTGTCCCACGGTGTGTCTGCACCGCTGTGCCGGGTGTGTCTCTCCTGGTTAAGACAGCGCCCGCTTCATCTTCCCGATCATCTCATCGATGTGCTTCTCCTCCACGATCAGCGGCGGCACAAAGCGGAATACATTTCCTTCCGCCTGGATGATCAGAAGCCCTTCTTCGATGGCTTTCCGGTTGACTTCCGCAAGCGGCTTTGTGACCACGATGCCCTGCATCAGTCCCTTGCCCTTTCGCTCTGTAACACAGTCCATCTCTTCCACAAGCTCGTCCAGGCGCTTCGTGAGATACGGAGCCACCTGATTGACATGCCCCACGATATCGTCCCGCTCAAAAATCTTGATCACCGTCTTTACCGCGGTGCATGCCAGCGGGTTCCCGCCGTAGGTTGCCCCGTGGTCCCCGGGTTTCAGGGAATACTCTGCCACCCGCTCTGTCATGGCGAATGCGCCAACCGGGATGCCGTTCCCGATCGCCTTTGCCATGGTCAGGATGTCCGGCTTCACGCCGAATCCCTGCCAGGCGAACATGGTCCCTGTGCGCCCCATGCCGCACTGGACCTCATCGCAGATCATGAGGATGTCATTCTCATCGCAGATCCTGCGGATCCCTTCCATAAATTCCTGTGTGGCAAGGTTGATCCCGCCCTCGCCCTGGAGAGGCTCCAGGATGATCGCGCAGGTCTTGTCGCTGACAAGCGCCTTCACGCTGTCCAGGTCGTTAAACTTCGCGAACTTCACGCCCGGCACCAGCGGCTCAAAAGGCTCCCTGTACGGTCCGTGCCCTGTGACGGACACCGCGCCGAAACTCCTGCCGTGGAAGGAATGCTCCATGGCGATAAACTCATACCTGCCCGTGCCTTTTGTGTACGCGTAGCGCCTCGCCGCCTTCAGGGCGCCCTCGTTCGCCTCACTCCCGCTGTTGGTAAAGAATACCCGGTCCATGCCGGAGATCCGGTTCAGCTCACGCGCAGCCTCGCCGCAGCTCTCGTGATAGTAAAGGTTTGATATGTGGTACAGTTTATCGATCTGCGCCTTTAATGCCTCATTCAGTTCCTTATTATCGTATCCCAGCCCTGTGACAGCAAACCCTGCCGCAAAGTCCAGATACTCTTTTCCCTCTGTGTCATACACGTACATCCCCTCGCCGTGGTCAAGCGCGATGGGGAAACGGTTGTATACGTGGATCAGATTTTCTTCCGCTGCTTTGATCTTTTCATTCACCATGATAATACCTGCTTTCCTGACTGTTCAATATGGCTGTCCCGATCCCCTTGTTCGTAAAGATCTCAAGGAGGAGACAGTGGGGGATGCGCCCGTCCAGGATATGGACCCTGGACACGCCGCTCTCGATGGCGTCGATACAGTTCTGGAGCTTGGGCAGCATGCCGCCGCCAATATAGCCGTCAGCCATCAGCTTCTTCGCCTCAGCCACCTCGAGCTCGGAGATCAGGGTGGACGGGTCGTCCGGGTCCTTGTACACGCCCTCGATATCCGTCAGGAACGCCAGCTTCTCCGCTTTCATGGCGCGGGCGATGGCACATGCCGCGTCGTCCGCATTGATATTATATGTATTGTACTCGTCGTCCAGTCCTACCGGGCAGACGATCGGGAGAAAATCTTTCTCCAGGAGATCATAGAGGATCTGGGCGTTCACTTCTTTGATCTCGCCCACATATCCGATATCCTGGCCGTCAGAATATTTTTTCTCCACCTTCAGGAGCGCCCCGTCTTTTCCGCTGATGCCGATGGCGCGCACGCCCAGGCTCTCCACAAGCTGGACCAGGCTTTTATTCACCCTGCCCAGCACCATCTCAGCCACTTCCATAGTCTCTTCATCCGTCACGCGAAGCCCGTTGATGAATTTCGGCTCCATGCCGACCTTTCCGACCCATTTGCTGATCTCCTTGCCGCCGCCGTGCACGATGATGGGCTTAAAACCGCAGAGCTTCAGGAGCGTCACATCCTGGATCACCCGCTCCTTTAAGCTCTCATCCACCATGGCGCTGCCGCCGTATTTCACTACAATGATCTTTCTGTTAAATCTCTGGATATAGGGCAGGGCCTCGATGAGCACCTGCGCCTTGTCCAGGTATTTCTGCATATTTTCGTTCATAATACCCTCCTGCCGATCAGCTTCTGTAATCTGCGTTGATCTCAATATATCCGTGTGTCAGGTCGCAGCCCCATGCCGCTGCCTCCTCATTTCCTTCTTTGATGTCCGCGACCGCGGTCACTTCCGGCCGGGAGAGGATCTCTGTCGCCTTCTCCTCGCTGTAATCCGTGGCTGTGCCATTCTCGATGATCTTCAGCTTCCCGGCAGCGCTCTCAAAGTACAGGTCTACCTTCTCCGGGTCAAACTCCGCCCCCGAGTATCCCATCGCGCAGAGGATCCGCCCCCAGTTGGCGTCATGTCCTGCGATGGCCGCTTTCGTCAGGTTGGAGCAGACGATGGATTTTGCCAGCGTCTTTGCCTGTTCCTTTGTCTTTGCCCCGATGATCTTTGCCTCGAAAAGGGCGGTCGCCCCCTCGCCGTCCCCTGCCATCATCTTTGCCAGAGTCTCATTGACACAGTGGAGCGCCTCTTTGAAGGTCTCGTACTCCGGAGTGCCGACGCGGATCTTCTCATTGCCTGCCATCCCGTTTGCCAGCAGGAGCACCGTGTCATTCGTGGAAGTATCCCCGTCCACGGAGATCATATTGTAAGTGTCTTCCACATCTTCACTCAGCGCCTTCTGGAGCGCCTTTTTTGAGATCTTCGCGTCTGTGGTGAGAAAGGAGAGCATGGTGCACATATTCGGATGGATCATCCCTGATCCCTTTGCCATGCCGCCGATGGTCACGGTCTTCCCTCCGATCTCAAATGTCACGGCTGCTTCTTTTTTCCTCGTATCCGTGGTCATGATCGCCTGCGCCGCCGCTGTGCCGCTCGCCAGGTCCGGCTTTTTCGCCGCCGCGAGCACTGCGATGCCTGCCCGCACTCTGTCCATGGGAAGCTGCATGCCGATGACCCCGGTGGATCCCACAAGTACACTATCCCTCTCGATCCCCAGTATCTCAGCCGCCTCATCCGCGGTCTCCCGGCAGTATCTCATGCCCTCTTCCCCGGTGCACGCATTGGCGATCCCGGAATTGACCACCACTGCCTGGGGCTTCTTTTTGCTCTCCACCACAACCCGGTCCCATTTCACGGGCGCCGCTTTCACCACATTCGTGGTAAATGTCCCTGCCGCCTTGCATGGCTTTTCGCTGTAGATCAGCGCCATGTCCGTCCTGCCCTGGTACTTGATGCCCGCAGCCGCGGCTGCCGCCTGAAATCCCTTTGCGGCGGTGACTCCGCCATCGATCATTTTTATGCTCATATGCCCATCTCCTTTATCTGCCCGCCAGATATCTGCTGTTCATTTATTTCTGCTGTTCATCTATTTCTGCTGTTCATCTATTTCTGCTCTTCATCTATTTCTGCTCTTCATTTATCTCTACTGTTCATTAAATGCAGTGATATTCTCCTCATTCAGGGTAAAATCATAATAATTCAGGTCCAGGCGCTCTGTCCAGCCGATGGTATTCCAGAACGCGTTTCCGATATCATTTTTCGTAAACGCGATCAGGGACACCTTGTTGATCTTCTCCTCTTTGAGCGCCTTCATGGCGAAGACGACCATCGCCCTGCCGATGCCGTGCCTTCGGTACGCCTCGTCCACGCACACATGGTACAGGCATCCCCGCCTGCCGTCATGCCCGCAGAGGATGCTCCCCACGATCTTCCCGTCCTTTTCCGCGACCACGCTGGTGGTAGGGTTGCGCTTCAGGAAACGTTCCACCCCTTCCCGGGAATCATCGATGCTGCGGATGCCGAACCCGCGGATCTTTTTCCACAGGGCATACACCCCGTCATAATCTTCTATTGTCATCACACGTATCATAGTATCCATTCCTTTTCTGACTTTATCGCCGCAGTGCAGGCCCGTTCTTTACAGCCCGGTCCTGCCGCCTGCTGCCCGGCGCTTTACGGGAACAGGGGCACAAGCTCCAGGCCCTCGCTCTCCTTTAAGCCGAACATCAGGTTCATGTTCTGCACTGCCTGCCCCGCCGCGCCTTTGACCAGATTGTCGATGGCGCCCATCATGATGATGCGGTTCGTCCGCGGGTCGATCTTAAATCCGATGTCCACGTAATTGCTTCCTTCTACCCATTTTGTCTCTGGGCAGACGTCTCTGTCGAGCACGCGGATAAATTTTTCGTCTCCGTAATAGTTATCATACACTGCCTTTACATCTTCCCAGCTCACATCCCTGGTCAGCTTTGCATACTCTGTAGCCAGGATGCCCCGGTTCATGGGCACGAGATGAGGCGTAAAGCTTAAGGTCACCGGTTTCCCCGAAGCATAGCCGAGCTGCTCCTCGATCTCCGGGGTGTGCCTGTGGGACGCCACGCCGTATGCCTTCATATTCTCATTGACCTCACAGAACAAGTTCTGGACCTTTGCCCCTCTTCCCGCGCCGGATGTGCCGGATTTGGCGTCAATAATGAGGGTATCCATATCGATCAGCCCTTCCTTTGCAAGCGGATATGCAGTGAGGATGGAACAGGTCGTATAGCATCCCGGATTCGCCACCAGCCTTGCGCCTTTTACGCTCTCCCGGTTCACCTCGCACAGGCCGTACACTGCTTCTTCTATAAACTGAGGGGCCTTGTGTCCGATCTTGTACCACTCCTCATAGACCTTTACATCTTTCAGGCGGAAATCCGCGCTTAAGTCTATGATCTTTGTCTTTGAGAGGATGTCTTCATTCACGAGGGACGCGCACAGCCCCTGGGGCGTCGCGGTAAAGATCACATCCACCTGAGAGGCAAGGTCCTCCATATTGTCGTCCATGCAGACCGCGTCCACGATCTGAAACATATTCCTGTATACATCTGCGTATTTCTGATCGATATAGCTCCGGGAGCCGTACCATTTGATCTCTGCATCTTTATGTCCTGATAATATCCTTACGAGCTCACCGCCTGCATAGCCGGTAGCCCCGATGATCCCAACTCTGATCATAGTCTTTTTTCCTTTCTGGTATTACTGTCCTGCATGTAGCATGCGTATCACAGTTTCCTATGATATACCTCATTTAATAGGAAGTAAAGCATTTCATGAAAATATTTAGTAAGAGTGCTTGCATAATAATACAACTTTTATGCATATTATGCAAGCGTATTTTTCTATTTATTTCATATTTCTGATAACAGTCCATCCGTCGGGTTATGCGTTTTCCGAATGCTGCGCCTGAGCCTATTCTCCGCCCTGGGAGGTTACCACATATACCGCAGATGGCTGGCTGGCGGACGATGATAGAGGCTTCTGGCAATTTTTATAAAAAGTTCGGCGGAGCAGCAGAAAAAATTCTGTTGCTCCGCCTGAACTTTTTTATAATTATTTATCAGAATAATGGAATCTGCATGATAATATATAGACATTATATTCATCTATTTTATAGACCAGTCTGTCTTTATCATTGATCCTCCTGCTCCAGTACCCTGACAGATCTCCGGTCAACGGCTCCGGCTTTCCAATTCCTGAGTTTCCATTTCGGCAGATATCTTCAATCAGAGAATTAATTTTCTTCAAAGTCCTTCTGTCCTCGGTCTGCCAGTAAATATAATCTTTCCAGCCATTAACCGTAAATATTTTATTCATCCGTTTCGACCTCGATCAATTTCCTGACTTCCGCCTGCCCGTTCTCCAACTGTCTCTTTGACTCCATCAGCCACCTGTAATTTGCTTCATTTCCAAGCAAATGCATATTTTCAAGCATATTATTATAGGTTTCTTCAGAAATCATTACAATATTCCTGTTTTTCTTTCGCGTTATGATAAGAGTCTCATAGTCATCAGAAACCTTATCCATACACTCTTTCATATTCCCGCGAAGTTCTGTATAATTTACTGCCAACAAAGATATCACCTCTTTCACGTACAGTATTCTGTACTTATATTATAGTATATACAATGTTCGTAGTCAATATACTGTAAACAGGGAAATCTTCTATTTCCGTATCTGACCGTTTCCAAAAATCACATATTTCGTCGTTGTCAGCGCTTCCAGTCCCATCGGCCCTCTCGCGTGGAGCTTCTGGGTGCTGATCCCGATCTCCGCGCCGAATCCGAACTCAAACCCGTCCGTAAACCTGGTAGATGCGTTCACATACACTGCCGCTGCATCGATCTCATCCTGGAACTTCAGGGCATTGTTATAATCATTCGTGATAATGGACTCTGAGTGCCCGGTATTGTATCTGTTGATATGGGCGATCGCCTCATCGATGGAGTCCACGATCTTCACCGAGATGATCGCGTCCAGATATTCTGTCCCCCAGTCTTCTTCCGAAGCGGGGATGATCTCTTCACTGACCGCCCTTGCCCTCTCGTCGCCCCTGATCTCCACATCATGGGCCTCCAGCCTCTCCACGATCTGCGGCAGGGCTTCCGGCGCGATCTCACTGTGGACAACCAGAGACTCGCAGGCATTGCATACTCCCAGTCTCTGGGTCTTTGCATTTTCCACGATGTCTGCCGCCATGCGGATATCTGCTGATGCGTCCACATAGATGTGGCAGTTGCCTGTGCCCGTCTCGATCACGGGGACAGTGCTGTTCTCCACAACATTCGCGATCAGTCCTGCGCCGCCTCTGGGGATGAGCACGTCAATGCCGCCGTGCATCTTCATCATCTCTCCGGCCACCTCGCGGCTCGTATCCTCCACGAGCAGGACCACATCCTGGCAGAGCTTTTCCTTGCGCAGCCCGGATTTGATCGCGCGCACGATGGCCTGGTTGGAATGGATCGCATCGCTGCCTCCGCGCAGGATCGCCGCATTCCCGGTCTTAAAGCAGAGCCCGAAGGCATCCGCCGTCACATTGGGGCGGGACTCATAGATGATCCCGACCACGCCCAGAGGCACTCTTTTCTGTCCGATCCTCAGTCCGTTCGGCCTGGTCTTCATATACAGCACTTCACCCACCGGGTCGTCCAGGGCTGCGATCTGCCTGAGACCTTCCGCCATATCAGCGATCCGTTTCTCAGAGAGTGCAAGCCGGTCAATCAGAGACTGCTTGATCCCTTTCTCCTTCGCCGCTTCCAGGTCTTTTGCATTTTCTTCCAGTATCATCTCCTGCTGCGCGGTCAGTTCATCCGCGACAGCCAGCAGACCCCTGTTCTTATCCGCTGTTCCCATCTTAGCCGCCTCGACGGCAGCCTTCTTCGCACAATCTGTGAGCATCTGCATATATGATTCCATTTTCCGGTCTCCTTTCTCCTTGCCTGCACATTCTCTTCTTCTGTTGTATCTTTCTGCCGCGCAGGCACTCATCCTGCCCCCTATTGTACCATTGTTCGGTAATTGCCGCCACAAATTTCAGTGCAGAAAATTCTTAAGAAATTATTAGCAGTAGCAGTTTATCCGATTTTCTCCGCCATGTACATCCCGCCCATAACGCCGGCAAGGCAGAAGATAACGCTCGCACACATATATGTAAACGCCATCCCATAGTGCCCTTTCCCGATCAGGGTATACGCTTCCAGCGAAAATGTGGAAAATGTCGTAAAGCCTCCGCACACTCCGGTCTTAAGGAAAAGGACCAGGTCCGCAGGCAGATCCTTTCTCGCAGCCATGCCC
>DWUV01000043.1 GCA_019120595.1 Candidatus Mediterraneibacter tabaqchaliae
TTCGGGGAGCTTTTTGATTTTACGGACAGTTTCTGCGAGAAAGCTGCGGAGTGCGGACACCGTTCTTTTACGATCATGGCCGGTGCGCTGGACGGGCTGGCGGTGAAGACGGAGCGGCTGTCCTATGAAGGCATTTTTGGCGTCGGTTACGGGATATGTACTTATGAGGTGACGGGGCGGGACCCGGACCGCTTTTTCCTGGAAGCATATCGGAAAAGGGAAGAGGAGAAAGCCGTGAAACGAAAGGAAGCGGAGGATGTATATGTGCGTCTGGCCCGGGAGACCATCGAGACTTATGTGCGCACCGGCAGAAAGATCCGTGTGCCGGAGGGTCTTCCGCAGGAAATGTATGATCGGCGAGCCGGTGTTTTCGTCTCGCTGAAAAAGGACGGACGGCTCAGGGGATGTATCGGGACCATTTCTGCTGTGCAGGGCAGCGTTGCTGAGGAAATCATAGAAAATGCCGTCAGTGCGGCAACCCGGGATCCCAGGTTTCATGCGGTGGAGAGGGAGGAACTGGACAGCCTTGTGTACAGTGTAGATGTCCTGGGCGATACGGAAAAGATCAGCTCTCCTGATGAACTGGATGTGAAACGGTACGGCGTGGTCGTGAGCCGCGGATATCGGAGAGGGCTGCTCCTTCCGAATCTGGAAGGGGTGGACACGGTGGAAGAACAGATCACAATTGCCAGACAGAAAGCCGGCATCCCCGAGGATGCGGATGACATTGTGCTGGAACGTTTTGAGGTGGTGAGGCATCAGTGAGAGAAGCTGTATGTCCGGTCTGCTTTCATCACTGCCGTCTACGGGACGGGCAGTATGGCAGATGCAGGGCAAGAAAGAATAAAGAAGGAACGATCATCTGTGATAATTACGGGAAGATCACGGCGTTGGCGCTTGATCCCATCGAGAAGAAACCGCTCTGTGATTTCTTCCCGGGAAGCCGCATCTTGTCTGCAGGCAGTTACGGATGCAATCTGTCCTGCCCGTTCTGTCAGAACCATGACATATCCATGAATGGGGCAGAGAAGACAGAATGGCGTATGATGATGCCGGAAGAGCTTGCAGATCTGGCGGATCAGTGCAGGCCGGAAGGCAATATCGGGATCGCATTCACCTACAATGAACCGCTGATCGGTTATGAGTATGTGCGGGATACGGCCAGACTCATCCGCGAGCGGGGCATGAAAAATGTGCTGGTCACCAACGGTACGGCGGAACTTCAGGTCCTGGAAGAACTGCTCCCGTATATTGACGCTATGAACATTGACCTGAAAGGGTTTACAGAGGAATACTACCGGAAACTTGGCGGGGAGCTCGAGGTTGTAAAGCGCTTTATCACTCGTGCGGCTGCGGACTGTCATGTGGAACTGACCACCCTGATCGTGCCTGGGGAGAATGACCGGACGGATGAGATGGAGCGGGAGGCAGAGTGGATCGCTTCGGTAGATCCCAAGATCAGCCTCCATGTGACACGATTTTTCCCGCGATACCGGATGACGGACCGGGATGCAACAGAAGTGGAAACCGTATACCGGCTTAAGGATACGGCAAAGAAATATCTGAAGAATGTATATACGGGGAACTGCTGAGACGGCAGTTCCCCGTATTGCTGTAATGGTGCGCCTGGCGGCGAAAGAGCCGAACGCAGCCTATATAACGATCAATCTCGGAGAAGTGTACATTACGGAAGATATTAAGGAGAAATCTTTTGCGTGTAAAATCTGATAGGGATTGCATTTTCTATAAGAGTGCGCTATATTATAAACGACATATGTCGGAAATAAAACGGAGGATGTCGCTATGCCAAGACCGAGAAGATGCAGGAGAGTCTGTTCAGAGCCGGATTATATTCAGTTTTTCCCGGGAGGGATCCCATGTGATGAGATGGTGATACTTACAGTCGATGAGTATGAGGTGATACGCCTGATCGACCTGGAAAAGCTGACTCATGAGCAGTGTGCCCGGAGGATGGATATTTCCAGGACAACTGTGACAGAGATCTGTGAGAGCGCCAGGGAGAAGATCGCAGACAGTATCGTAAATGGGAAAGAGCTGATGATCAAGGGCGGAAATTACCGTCTCTGTGAGGGAAATGCATCTGCTCTTTGCGGGAAAAGATGCAGAGCTGCATCTGCTGCGGAGGGCAAAAGTGACATTGCGGAAATGAAGGGAGAGCATATCATGAGAATTGCAGTCACATATGAAGACGGAAATGTATATCAGCATTTTGGGCACACGGAACAGTTTAAGATCTATGATACAGAAGAAGGCCGGATCGTCAGAGAGAGGACGGCAGAAACGAACGGCAGCGGGCATGGCGCCCTGGCGGGATTTTTGAAAGAGCTCAATGTGGATACGCTGATCTGCGGCGGGATCGGAGCGGGCGCGCAGAATGCGCTTGACGATGCTGGCATCAGGCTTTACGGGGGCGTCTCCGGCAATGCGGATGAAGCGGTAAAGGCTCTGCTGGCAGGGAATCTTGTCTTTGATCCGGATGTCCGGTGCAGCCATCACGGAGAAGACGGGCAAGGAGACGGCCACCGCTGCGGCGCACATGGTGAGGGGCATCACTGCGGCGGCCACGGAGAAGGAGAACGGTGCTGTTAGGACAGTGGATCCCGAATCCCTTCAAGATTCGTGGAAGAGTCTTGAGGGGATCAGAAGCAATTATGACATATAACATACGGCCGGCAGGATACAAGTTACTGGAATTTCCTGTCATAGAGCAGCGCGGCGATCAGCACGACGAGACAGGAGCCTGCATTATGCACCAGCGCCCCGGTGGTGGGAGTCAGCACTTCCATGAGGGACAGCACGATGGCCGCAAAGTTGATGCACATGGACAGGGTGATGCTGGCTTTGATCGTCTTCACCGTTACGTTGGACAGCCGCTTCAGATACGGGATCTTTGAAATATCATCGCTCATCAGGGCGATTTCCGCGGCGTCTACGGCGATATCGCTTCCCATGCTCCCCATCGCCACGCTTACATCAGCGGTTTTCAGCGCGGGGGCGTCGTTGATGCCGTCGCCGATCATGCATACTTTGTGGTTTTCTGCCTGCAGCCTCTCAATGCTCTGCACTTTTTCTTCCGGCAGAAGCTCTGCGAGCGCTTCTTTGATCCCGGCCTGCTGCGCAAAATAGTCGGCGGCTTTCCGGTGGTCGCCGGTGAGCAGTACAGTGCGGGTGCGCATATCCGAAAGCCGGGAGACCATGTTTTTCGCTTCCGGGCGCAGCACATCAGAAAGCGCAATGACGCCGATGCATTTCCGGTCTTCCGCGATGAGAACAGAGGCTTTCCCTTGTGCGCGGAGCTGTTCCAGTGTGGAACGGATGCGGTCATCGATCGGAACTTTATTTTCCGAGAGGAAACTTTCATTGCCGCAGAGCAGGCTGCGGCTGCCTGTCGCTGCGAAAACGCCTCTGCCTGCGGTCATTTTGAAAGAAGACGTTTCGGATAAGGGGACTTCTTTTATTTTCGCACAGGCCACGATCGCTTTTCCCAGGGGATGTTCGCTCCTGGATTCTGCGGAAGCGGCGAGAGAGAGCAGTTCTGTCTCGCTGACGGAACTGTCGAAAGAGATCACGTCGCTGACATCCAGGCGTCCATAGGTCAAAGTGCCGGTCTTATCAAAGGCGATCGTGTCCACTTTTCCCATTTTTTCGAGGGCTTCGCCGGATTTGATGATCACGCCGTGTTTTGTCGCTTGGCCGATCGCAGCCATGACCGCGGTAGGCGTTGCCAGTACAAGGGCGCAGGGACAGAACACAACGAGCACGGTCACGGCGGTTATGATGTTCCCGGTGAATACATAGGAAAAAATGGCGATCAGCAGGGCAACGGGGACCAGCCAGCTTGCGGCTTTGTCCGCGATCCTCTGCATGGGGGCCTGCCGGTTCTCCGCGTCCTGCACCATGCGGATCAGCTTTTGCAGGGAACTGTCTTCGCCCACTTTTGTCGCCAAAATATCGATGGAGCCAAAGCGGTTGATCGTACCGCAGAAGACTTCTTCCCCAACTCCTTTGTCGACGGGCAGGGATTCCCCTGTCATGATCGATTGGTCAACCGAGGTTTCGCCGCTCAGGATCCTTCCGTCAACCGGGATCGTTTCACCGGGCAGGATGCGCAGGATATCCCCCTGCCGGATGTCCTCTGCCGGTACTGTTTCCTCGATCCCGTCTCTCAGCCTGCGCGCTTTCGCCGGCGCAAGGCTGATCAGCTTTTTCAGGCCTTTTTTTGCCCGGTTTGTGGTGGCTTCTTCCAAAAGCGCGCCGATGGCCATGATAAATGCGACTTCCCCTGCCGCGAACAGATCCCCGATCGCGATCGCCGCGAACATGGCGATGCAGATCAAAAGAGCAGAGGATATCTTGCTGATGCCGGGATTATGGATCATGCGCCATACCGCCAGATATAAGAGGGGGATACCGCTGATCACGACGGTAACCCACGCCGGGTCAAAGGGCAGAAAAGAAAGGTGTACCGGCGTGCCGCCAAATTCTTCCATCAGGTGCGGGATCAGATCCAGCAGCAGGAACACACCGGCTGCTACCGTCATTGGCAGTCCGGCGAGAAAATCGCTAAGTCTTTTTATCATAATGGTCCCTCCGTGTCTACGGCATTTCAAACAGGATTGCTGTTGACACCTGTTTGCTGCCGCCGTACAATTGATTTGATAACAAACACTTTATTCTTTATCTATTGTAGGAAGGATCCCCGGGGAATACAACGGATAATATGGCCGCTGTGTTTCGTATGGAACATTTTTGGGAAATTGTACGGAAGGAGTTATCATGGACAGACGGCAGCAGAAAACAAGGGCGGCTGTTTTTGCAGCGTTCAGTTCGCTTCTGGCGGAAAAAAGCTACAGCAAGGTCACGGTGCAGGAGATCATCGATACTGCGAATATCGGCAGGACGACATTCTATGCGCACTTTGAAACAAAGGACGACCTGCTGAAAGCCTTATGTGAGGTGCTTTTTGACCATATCATCAGCAGCGCGGCGAACTGCACCCACACCCACGGACTCTATTCAGACAAAGATGCGCCGGAGTCTGTATTCTGCCATTTATTACATCATCTGCAGGAAAATGAACATAATATCCTGGTCCTGCTTTCCTGCGAGAGCAGCGAGCTTTTCCTTCGGTATTTCAAAGACAGCTTAAATGAACTGATCCAAAACCAGTTCGTCGGCCGGGACAGGGAAAACGATGCCGGTATCCCACAGGATTTCCTGGTCAACCATATTTCCGGAAGCTTTGTGGAAATGGTGCTGTGGTGGATCAAAGGGCGGATGAAGCAGACGCCGGAGGAGTTAGACCGGTATTTCCGGGCGGTTATTGAGCCGATATTGTAAAGAAAAAGTGAAACCCCGGAACAGGTGCAGAGGATGTCCCTGTCAGGGAGACTGGGAGGTTTCACCAGCGGACAGGAGAACGGGTATGTTGAGGATAGCAATTGTTGAAGATGAGGAAAATTACATCTCTGTGTTGAAAGGCTATCTGCAGAGATATAAGGAGGAATCCGGAGAGCAGATCGAGGTCACGGTCTATCACGACGGGGATGAGATCGCCGCGTTTTACCGTGCGCAGTTTGACATTATCCTGATGGACATTGAGATGAAATTTATTGACGGGATGACTGCGGCGGAGGAAATCCGCAAAATTGATTCTTCGGTCTTTATTATTTTTATTACGAACGCCCCGCAGTATGCCATCCGGGGATATGAGGTCGGCGCCCTGGATTATATACTCAAACCGGTCGCCTATTTTACGTTTGTCCAGAAACTGGGACGCGCGGTCGCAAAATTAAAAAAGCGCTGTGAAAAATGGGTCACAATACCAGTCAGAGGCGGGGTGGTGCGGACGGCGCTTTCGGATATCTATTATATTGAAAGTGAAGGGCACAGCCTGACCTATCATATGAAAGAAGGGACTGAGGTCTCATCTGCGACAATGAAATCAGTGGAGTCAGCGATGGAAAATATGGATTTTGTAAGGATCAATAAATGCTATCTGGTCAATCTGGAGCATGTTGACGGAGTAAAGGATAAATACGCCGTTGTCCACGGAGAGAAACTTTTGATCAGCAGGTCCCGCATGAAACCGTTTATGCAGGAACTGACACGGTACTGGGGGGAACGCTCATGACGACGGCAGCATTTATCACAATTTTTCCGGATATTCCCCGGATCATCACCGCGCTTGCGGAATGGCTCGCGTGCCTGGTGTGTATCCTTTCGACAGGACGCAGGATAACAGGAATGCGGCTCGCGGCGGTCAGCGTCTGCTTTTTGGCAGTGCAGAGTGTTTATATGACTGTGACGGACGGGTTTGAAGGGGTCGCCTGGAACCTGTGTATGGCAGGCGCTGTCCTGTTCATGTATCTTTTCATCCGGATATGTGCGAAAAACACGGGGAATGCTGCGGTATGTTTCTGCGGCAGCTCTTTTATCGTATCGGAGTTTGCGGCGTCATTTGCGTGGCAGATCTGGTGTTATATAGATGAGATGTTCAGCCTGCCTGTATTTTTCTGGGGAGCGGCAGTAGTCGCCCTTGTCTACGGGATCGTTTTTCTTGTTGTATGGAGACTTGACCGGAGCGTCTTTGCAGATGAGGAAGGGCTGGATATTTCCCGGAGAGAAACAGTCATTGTCGTTATTTCGGCGGTGCTCATATTTGCGGTCAGCAATCTGGGATTTCTCTCGGTTAACCTGCCTTTTTCCGGGCGGGACAGCCTGGAGATATTCAACATGAGGACACTGGTCGACCTGGGAGGCGTCGCAATCCTTTATGCCTATCAGTCGCAGTGGAAGTCTGCCCGGATCCAGCGGGAGCTGGAGACAATACAGACGATCCTGCACAGCCAGTACGAACAGTACAAGCAGGCGCAGCGGACGGTAGACCTGATCAACTACAGGTACCACGATCTGAAGAATCACATCATTGCTCTCAGGGCGGATGGGAATGCGACGCAGAGGCATGAATACCTGGATAAGCTGGAACAGGAAATCCATGATTACGAGGCGATGAATAAAACGGGAAACCAGGTGCTGGATACGCTTCTGACGAGTAAGAACCTGCGCTGTATGCAGCATAAGATCAATATGTCATGTGTTGTTGACGGGACACTGTTTGATTCCATGGATGTCATGGATATCTGCTCCATTTTCGGAAATGCCCTGGACAACGCGATCGAATGTGAACTTAAGATAGAAGACTATAACAAGCGCATGATCCATGTGGATGCATTTTCCGAGAAGAGCTTCCTGATCATACGGTTTGAAAATTACTATGAGGGCGATATAGAGTTTGCCCAGGGAATGCCTGTGACGACGAAAACGGAAAAAAGCCTGCATGGATATGGATTAAAGAGTCTGAGATATACGGTGCATAAATATAAAGGCGAAGTCCAAATTGATGTGAAAGATAACTGGTTCAGCCTGAGGATCTTGATCCCGGGAGAAATTTCATAATAGGATGCGCGTGCGGATTGTAAATATCATACAATTTTGCCCGCGCTTTTTTGTTGAATATAGATAAAGTAAAAAACAGTTTATGCAGAAAAAGAGCAGTTTGTGAAGAGTTTGTAAAAAGCCGGTGAAATTCTGCTATGATATGCACAGCTGATGAGGAAAATCATCAAAAAGTCTTTCGGAATTCCAGGTGACTACTATCTGATGTAAGGAGGAAAATGTTATGATAGCTATTCAATGGGAAGACGTCATCGGCGTCCTTCAGACATGCAAACCTTATCTGATCGCGCTGGGCGTGCTGTGGATCGCGGCGGTTATAGTCATGATCGTCTGTATGAAGGTGAAAAAGAAGAGTAAAAAGCGTATGATCCGGAAATATTCCGCATTAAGTATGCTTGTGTCGCTCATTGTGATCGTGAACATGATCGTGCTCGGTCCCATGTACGCCATGATCAACCTGACTACAGTGGGCGGGATTACAAGCGATGAGACGACGGAAGAGGCAAAGGAAGTCGCAGGGCAGATCGCGGAGGAAGGCATGGCCCTTCTGGAAAATGACGGGATCCTTCCGATCAGCGATCCGTCCAATATCAACCTATTCGGCTGGTCCTCAGTCAATCCGGCATACGGCGGGACCGGATCCGGCGGACTCAATGATCTGTACGAGAAGGTAAGCCTCATCGACAGCCTGACAGATGCAGGATTTAATGTAAATCAGGATCTGGTCGATTTCTACAATGAGTTTTCCGCAGAGCGGGCGGAGATGTCCCTGTCCACACAGAACTGGACGCTGACGGAAGCCCCGGCTTCGGAGTATTCTGATGAACTGATGCAGAGCGCGAAAGATTTTTCCGATACAGCAGTGATCGTGCTCTCCCGTGTGGCAGGCGAGGGGCACAACGACATGCCGAAGGATGTGACGACTGCATCCTACGACAATGAACAGAACGGATATAAAGATTTCGAGGAGGGCGAACACTATCTTCAGCTCTCACAGACAGAGGAAGACCTGGTCGATCTGGTGTGCGGCAATTTCGATAATGTTATCGTGATCTACAATTCAGCAAACCCGATGGAGCTTGGATTTGTAGAACAGTATGACCAGATCAAAGCGGCGCTCTGGTGCCAGGGCCCGGGAAATGTGGGATTTGAGGCTCTTGGAAAGATTCTTACAGGCGAAGTGAATCCTTCCGGCAGGACTTCAGATACATTTATCTATGACATGACGGCTGCGCCCTGGTGGAACAACTGGGAGGCGACCCATTATTCGAATATGGAAGACATGGCGGTAGAGGGCATGAACTCCGGCATGGCGCAGACCTATTATCCGTCTTTTACGAATTACGTGGAAGGGATCTATGTGGGATATAAATTCTATGAGACGGCGGACGACGAGGGAGCGATCGACTACGATGCGACTGTGCAGTACCCTTTCGGATACGGACTGTCCTACACCACATTTGCGCAGGAGATGAGTGATCTGTCTGTAAATGACGGCGAGATCACATTTGATGTGACGGTTACAAATACGGGAGACGTGGCAGGCAAAGACGTGGTGGAAGTCTACTACAATCCGCCTTACACAAACGGCGGCATCGAGAAAGCGACCGCCAACCTGATCGATTTCGAGAAGACGCAGATGCTGGAGCCTGGCGCGTCCGAGACGATCACAATTACATTTGACGCGGAAGATATGGCTTCCTACGATATGTCCGGTGACGGATGTTATGTACTGGAAGAGGGAGATTATATCATCTCCGTGAACAGTGATTCACACACAGTTTTGGATCAGCAGACATATACACAGACGGAAACGATCCGCTATGAGGGAGACAATAAGCGCGAGAGCGACCAGGTTACAGCCACCAACCAGTTCGAAGATGTGGCAGGGGATGTGACCTATCTCTCCAGAGCAGACGGATTTGCAAACTATGAGGAAGCGACGGCAGCCCCGGCGTCCGATGTGATGTCAGACGACCTGGTGGCTCAGTATCACCTGAACAGCAACTTTGATTACACAACCTATATCAATGAAGACGATGAGATGCCGACGACCGGCGCAGATAACGGCATCCGGCTCAACGAGCTGCGGGGCGCGGATTACGACGACGAGCGCTGGGAATTGCTGCTCGACCAGCTGACCGTGGAAGATATGACGAACATGATCGCCCTGTCCGGATATCAGACCCCGGCCATGGAGTCCGTAGGAAAAGTCCAGACCATCGACGCGGACGGTCCCATGTCCATCAACAATAACTTCACAGGCGAGGGTTCCATCGGGTTCCCGACAGAGACGATGATCGCATGTACCTGGAGCAAGGAACTGGCGCAGAGCTACGGCGAGATGATGGGCAAGATGTGCCGCGAGATGAATATTGCCGGCTGGTATGCGCCGGGCATGAACACCCACCGCACCCCGTTCGGTGCAAGGAACTATGAGTACTTCTCAGAGGACGGAACGCTGGCAGGATATATCGCATCCGGCGCAGTGAAAGGCTCCGCAGAGTATGGAGTATATGCATACATCAAACATTTTGCAATGTATGAAATGAACGCCAAGATGGTCTGCGTATGGTCCAACGAGCAGGCGATGCGTGAGATCTACCTGAAGCCTTTCGAGATCTGCGTAAAGGACGGAGACGCACATGCAGTCATGGTATCCTGGAGCTTTATCGGCATCAAGTGGTCAGGAGAGAACAGCAGCCTGATCAACACGGTGCTCCGCGACGAGTGGGGATTTGAAGGATTCACACTGACCGACTTCTTCCGCAATAACGGACACGGATTCATGAACGCGGACGCGGCGCTGGCAAACGGAGTGGACGCAATGCTCTCCACATACGCAGGCGGACCGAATGTGGTACAGGATACAGAGGCGGCTTCCTCTGTGAAATATATGCGGCAGGCGTGCAAGAACGT
>DWUV01000044.1 GCA_019120595.1 Candidatus Mediterraneibacter tabaqchaliae
AGCAGAGCACTTAGGGAAGGCAAGCGAAGCGCAGGCTGAGCTTAGTGCGAGCTTTGTTCGAAGGAGCTTAGCGAGGTTCTTTCGAGCTTAGCGATTCGAACTTCCTTGTGTGCGGAACGCACGGTGATAGGTAAGATGGATGATGATTCTTTGTATGTAGTTTTGAAGGTATACGGATAATTTCACAGGAATGAGAGGGAGCGCCCGGAGGAGAAATCTTCCGGGCGCTTTTGTGTGATACGCCGGGCAAGCGTTTTCCCCTATCCGATTATATAATCCTGCGAAAGTAATTGACATTTTCATAAAATAAGATATCATAAACTGTGAAAATAATTTTCGCAGTGGAGGATATCATGGAAAAGCAGCAGTCAGTGATGGATACCATCAATATCAGATACGACAGTTTTTTTGAGCAGGAGAAAAAGATCGCAAACTATATCATGCAGCACCACAAGGATGTGGTGAATATGACGATCGGGGAGCTGGCGGAGGCGAGCGGCGCAAGCGTTGCTACGGTATCCCGGTTCTGCAGGAAGTGCGACGTGGACGGTTTCCATCATCTGAAGATCAGCCTTGCGAAGGAGATCGTCGAGGGGGACAAGGAAGCAGCGGTGTCAAATGATATTTCCAGAAAAGAAATCGGACAGTCCCTCCAGAATATCCTTGCAAACAAAGTGGAGGAACTGAAGCAGACAGTTTCGCTGATCAATGAGAAAGAGCTGAATGAGGTGCTGGACCATATCCAGAATGCGGGAACAGTCCAGCTTGTGGCAGTGGGGAATACGATCCCCGTGGCTCTGGACGGCGCGTTTAAGCTCAATGAGATCGGGATCCGCGCTGCAGCGGGCACCATATGGGAGACTCAGCTTGCGTTTTCCCTTACCCTGAAGCCGGGCGATGTGATGATCGCGATCTCAAATTCCGGGGAATCCCGGCAGGTTGTGAAAATGGTCAGAGAGGCGAAGAGAAACGGCGTCACCACTGTCGGGATCACGAACAATCCACGTTCTGCGATCGGAAGCAGTGTGGATTACCATATCCAGACTGCCACAAGGGAGAAACTCTTCCTAAATGAATTCTGCTTTTCGAGGGTATCGGCAATGACTGTGATGGAGATCCTCTACCTGTTCCTCACAGTCGGGCAGGAAAAGAGTTATGACAGGATGAGCAGGTGTGAAGGTCTGATCGCGGATGAAAAAGTATGATCCGTGAGACAGAAGCGGGACGGAAACTTGCTATAGGAAAGTTCGAAGAGGATGAAAAAAATTTTCTCATAAGCAGGATGACGAAGAATGGGACAGCGGTTTATTTTAGCAGGTCTTGTAAAAGAGATTGTATAAAATGCTAAAAGAGACCGCTGTTTTTGACCTTTTTTACGTGTGAAATTAGTTAAAATGAAGAAAAATAATTTTCGCATAAAAATAAATTGACAAAAATAATTTTCGCGAATATACTTAGGATAAGAAAAGAAATATCGCGATATAAAATTTCTGAGAAAATTATTTACACAAAGACTAAAAAGAGCAGACCGGAGGAAAAGCAGGGATTGGAGGAAAGAAAATGAGGATCAGTGAATTGCTCAGTCTTCAGGCAATCGACCTGAATACAAAAGCATCTTCCAAGGCGGAAGTGATCGATTACATGACGCGCCTGATGGAGAAGGCGGGAAATCTGAATGACAGAGAGGCTTATAAAAAAGGCGTGTTTGCCAGAGAAGAGGAAGGCACCACAGGGATCGGCGAGGGGATCGCGATCCCTCATGCGAAATCAGCGGCAGTGAAAAAAGCCGGACTTGCAGCAGCAGTGATAAAGGACGGCGTGGACTATGATTCATTGGATGGAGAACCTGTGGAGCTTGCGTTCATGATAGCGGCGCCCGAGGGAGGTGCGGATACACATCTGGAAGCACTTGCGCGATTGTCTACAATGCTGATGGATCCGACTTTTAAAGAGGAGCTTGTAAACGCAGAGTCGCCGGAAGCATTTATCCGTATCATTGATGAGAAGGATGACGAGCTGGACGGAAAGAAAACAAAGGATGCCGCGGAGATGGCGGCGAAAGGCTACCGGGTCCTGGCGATCACTGCCTGCCCGACCGGGATCGCCCACACCTTTATGGCGGCGGAGAGCCTGGAGAATAAAGGAAAAGAGATGGGGATCCCGGTGAAGGCGGAGACCCAGGGCGCAGATGGAGCGAAAAATGTCCTGACAGCCGAAGAGATCAAAAACGCGGAGTGCATCATCATTGCCGCGGATAAGAATGTAGATCTGTCAAGATTTGACGGGAAGCCTGTTATCAGTGTGAAGGTGGCGGACGGGATCCACAAAGCGCAGCAGCTCATAGACGAAGCAGTAAGCGGAAATGTCCCGGTCTATCATCACTCGGGCGCTGCCGTTGCGGCAGAGGCTTCCGTGGAAAATGAAAGTGTTGGAAGAAAGATCTATAAAGATCTGATGAACGGGGTGTCCCATATGCTTCCCTTCGTGATCGGAGGCGGTATCCTGATCGCCCTGGCGTTCCTGCTGGATGATTACAGTATCGATCCTGCGAATTTCGGTAAGAACACTCCCGTGGCGGCGTATCTTAAGACGATCGGAGAGTTCTCTTTCAATATGATGCTCCCGGTGCTGGCAGGATACATCGCCATGAGCATCGCAGATCGTCCGGGACTGGCGGTCGGATTCGTGGCAGGGCTTGTGGCAAAAGCGGGAAGTACCTTCCTGAACCCGGCGGGCGGCGAGGTGAACGCAGGTTTTCTGGGAGCCTTGTTTGCCGGATTTGCGGCAGGATATGTAGTAATCGGTCTGAAGAAGCTGACCTCGAAGTTCCCGCAGTCGCTGAACAGCGTGCGCCCGATGATCATTTATCCGGTGTTCGGTATCCTGATCGGTTCCGTGGTAACTACACTGATCAATCCCTTCATGGGCATGATCAATGACGGCCTGACCGGTGTGCTGAACAGCATGCACGGTACCAGCAAGGTGCTCCTTGGAATTGTGGTCGCGGGAATGCAGTCCGTGGATATGGGCGGCCCTGTGAACAAGACGTCCTATGTGTTTGCCACTTCCCAGCTTGCGGAGGGAAATTTCGAGATCATGGCAGCGGTTATGGCAGGCGGAATGATCCCGCCGCTGGCGATCGCGCTGTGTACGACATTCTTTAAGAACCGATTTACGAAAAAAGAGAGAGAATCCGGGATCGTTAATTATCTGCTCGGACTGTCCTTTATCTCAGAGGGCGCGATCCCGTTCGCGGCAAGCGATCCGCTCAGGGTCATCCCGTCCTGTATCGTAGGATCTGCTGTGGCCGGCGGGCTGTCTATGTTCTTCGGGTGCACGCTCAGGGCGCCCCACGGAGGGATCTTCGTGCTCCCGACGATCGGCAATCCGCTGATGTACGCGCTGGCGATCCTGATTGGCGCTGCGGCAGGGTGCCTGGTTCTGGCGGCTCTGAAACGCCCGATAAAAGAAGCTGCCGCAGAGTCGGCGGAATGAGATGCCGGTTACAAGGTCGGAGAAAAGGAGCAAGATCAGCATGAAACAGAAATGCGCGAAAAAAGCGTATGAAATGATACAAGATAAAATGACTGTAGGGCTGGGCGGCGGTTCGACTGTTGCCCTCCTGATCCGGGAGATCGCAGGAGGAGAGAAACAGATCCGGGCGGTCACCCCGTCCCAGGATACGATGGATCTGTGCGTGGGATACGGGATTCCGGTACAGCCCCTGGAAATGACCTCCCGGATCGATATCGCATTTGACGGCTGCGATGAGGTTGACCGTGAACTGAACGCGCTGAAAAGCTGCGGGGGGATCCATACAAGAGAAAAGATCATGGCAGCAATGGCGGACGCGTATATCCTTCTTGCCGATGAGGGGAAGATGAAGGAAAGGCTGGAATTTCGGTTTCCCGTGACCGTAGAAGTGCTGCGTCCTGCAAGGCAGTATGTGAAGAACTGCATTGAAAAGCTGGGGGCGGAAGTAACGGAACGGCGCTCAGATAAGAAAACAGGGCTGGTCATAAGCGATGACGGAAATTACCTGATGGAGGCGCGTTTCCTACGGGCGGAAGATGCGAAAGTCCTGTCAGACCGGCTGGACCGGATGCCGGGCATCGCAGGCCACTCGCTGTTCTGCGGGCTCGCGGCAAAGGCAGTGATTGTAAAAGAAAACGGAATTGATATAATAGAAAAGGAGAGATTATGATGACAAAACTCAACTGGGGAATCCTGGGGACAGGATGGATCGCGCACGAGATGGGAGAAGCGCTCAACGCGGTAAACGGAGAGATCTATGCAGTGTGCGATATGAACCTGGAGTCAGCGCAGAAGTATGCGGAGGAATTCGGCGTGCAGAAGGCTTACGGCAGCGCGGATGAGATGATCGCGGATGAGAATGTGGACGTCGTGTATATCGCGACACCGCATAACCTGCATTACCAGTTCCTGCTGAAATCCGTACAGGCGGGCAAACATGTATTCTGCGAGAAATCCATTACAGTGAACAGCAGGCAGCTTGAAGAGTGTGTGGCGGTGGCTGAGGAAAAAGGGCTCGTCATCTGCGACGGGATGACCCTGCTTCATATGCCATTGTATAAGAAGTTAAAGAAAATGATCGAAGACGGCGCCATCGGCGATGTGAAGATGGTACAGGTGAATTTCGGAAGCTGCAAAGAATACGATGTAAACAACCGGTTCTTTTCAAAAGAGCTGGCAGGAGGCGCGCTTCTGGATATCGGAGTGTATGCTGCCACATTTGCAAGGTATTTCATGAAGAGCAGGCCGGATGTAGTCCTGACTACGGCAAATTATTTTGAGACAGGTGTGGATGAGACGAGCGGCATCATCCTGAAAAACCCGGACGGCCAGATGGCGGTCATGGCGCTGACCATGCGGGCAAAACAGCCGAAGCGGGGAGTCGTGGCAGGAGAGAAAGGGTTTATCGAGATCTGCGAGTATCCGAGAGCCCGGAAGGCGACGATCACTTATACAGAAGACGGCAGGACAGAGGTTATAGAGGAAGGCAGGACAGAAGAGGCGCTCCAGTATGAGGTGCGCGACATGCAGGACTATGTGATGAACCACGGCGGACAGGAGAATCTCCGGATCATCCGTGATGTGATGCAGGTGCTGACCGCAGTGAGAAACCAGTGGGGCATGACCTATCCCTTTGAATAAGCAGCTCTGGCTTCGGGCCGTCTGCGACATTCCAAAGGATGCGGCCGCTCCAAAGAGGAAGACAGGAGGAGACAGGATTGGAGAAAAAATATTTCTTTTTTGATATTGACGGTACACTGACGGACCGCAGCACAGGACAGATCGTCCCCTCTGCCGCGGAAGCTGTCCGGAAGCTGAAGGAGGCGGGGCACTTCGTGTCCATTGCCACGGGACGCGCGTGTTATAAAGCAGAACGGTTCCGCCGGGAAAACGGATTTGACCATATGGTCTGTAACGGCGGGCATGGGATCGTATTCCGGGGAGAACTCCGGGAGAACCGTCCGCTGGACTATGAGAAGGCGCGTGCCTTGTACCGGCAGGCCCTGGAACTTGGGTACGGCGTGTACGTGGCGCTGGATGATTCTGACAAGGTGTATGGCAGCAGCTTCCGGTTCTATGACCAGGCGGGGATGAGAAAAGAGCCATCGGTGTATATCATTGACGAGAAATTTGACCCGGCAGATCATGACGCCATTTATAAAATGTATGTCTCCATCCCGGAATCTGAGGAAGAGCGTCTCACCCTGAAGGATACAGTGGGGCATCTCCGGTTTGAGAAGGAGTACCTGATGTTCCAGCCGGACGCGAAGCTGGAAGGGATCTTACGGATGCTGGACTATGCGGGCGGCAGACCGGAGGATACAGTGGTGTTTGGGGACGACTATAACGACCTGGTCATGTTTGACAGTCGTTTCTTCTGTGTGGCGATGGGGAACGGCTGCGATGAGCTGAAAGAAAAGGCGGACTATGTCGCTGCGGCAAATGTGGACGACGGGATTTATAAAGCCTGTGAAGAGAATGGCTGGTTTGAACATATTTAAGATACCGCCTGACAGGCGGAGGAATGGAGAATAAGATGATTTATACAGTAACATTTAATCCCTCTCTGGACTATGTGGTCCAGGTGGAGCATTTTCAGGGAGATGCAGTAAACCGCACTTCCGAGGAACATGTCTATCCGGGAGGCAAAGGGAATAACGTTGCGGTGATCGCGTCCAACCTGGGGATGAAGAGCAGAGCGCTGGGATTCAAAGCAGGGTTCACGGGCGATGCAATGGAGCAGATGCTTCAGGCGTTTGGATGCGACACAGACTTTATCGCCCTGGAGGAGGGCGTGACACGGATCAATGTGAAAGTGAAATCGGACGATGAATTTGAGATCAACGGGCAGGGACCGCGGATCCCGGAAGAGAAGATCCTGCAGTTATACAAAAAGCTGGCTGCCCTCGAGAGCGGGGATGTGCTCGTGCTCTCCGGCAGCATACCAAACACGCTGCCGGATGATATGTACGAGCGGATCATGGAACGGCTCGCAGGGACTGGCGTGCGGATCAGCGTAGACGCCACGAAGGATCTTCTGATGAATGTGCTGAAATACCATCCGTTCCTGATCAAGCCCAATAATCATGAACTGGGCGAGATGTTCGGGGTGAGATTGGAGAGCGACGATGAGATCGCGGAGTATGCCCGCATGCTTCAGGAGATGGGCGCACGCAATGTGCTCGTGTCCATGGCGGGAGACGGAGCCATCCTGATCACAGAGGATGGGAGCGTGTTAAAGCAGCTTCCGCCGGCGGGCGAGGTCGTAAACTCCGTGGGGGCAGGAGATTCTATGGTAGCGGGATTCCTGACCGGGTATCTGAAAACGGGCAGCTATAAAGAGGCGCTGAAGCTTGGGACAGCGGCGGGGAGCGCGACCGCGTTTACGTCCTGGCTGGCGGATCACGAAGCGATCGATAAGCTGTATAAAATCCTGGATATATAAAATTCTGGATATTATGGATAAGTGAAGAAAAGTCCGTTTTATTGTACATCTGATAGTGTAGACTGTAACCAGATCAAGAAAACAATCTTAAAAGGTTACGGAGGCTGACACTATGAAAGGGTATACTACATCGGAAGGTTATATGGGTTATGTAAACGGGCGGTACATGCTTTTTGCAAGTGAAACAGAATACAGGGAATATGTCGAAGAGGCATAATCCACGTATGGATTAAACTTGCATCCGGCTGTCCGGCGGGGCTTGTCCTGCTGATAGCGGGATCAGTGGCCATGACAGTACTGTGAGCAGAACAGCCCGGTAAAAACTATAAAAGGGTAATCGGTAAAAGGGGAACCACTTGGATCACGATCTTCCAGGTGGTTTTTCGTGTTGTTTACATATGGCTGTTTTGATATAATCTGACATATACGGGGCGGGATTATGAGAGCTCAGGATGTATAAAGCAAGTTGACGCGAGGAAAGGATACAGAGTTATGCAGCTGCTATTAAAAGACAAGCCGATCTTAGACATACAGGAAAACGGGACATGCAGGATACTGGACTTTGACCGGCTCCCATTTGCGCTGAGAAAAGAAAATATCACCTTTATTGACTTTATCGAGTGGGCATCAAACAGGACTTTATCCATTGGGCGCAGCTATGCAAAGGAAATCTTGAATTCGCTCAGGCTTTCTCAGACGAACAGATTTGCTGTGTGCAAAGCGTGCCGGGGGCTGAGCCTTGAGGATGCGTACTGGATCCGGCAGGAGGGGGATGATAAGACATGGAAAGAGGTCAATCTGTTTCACAATCCATTCGCTCTCTTTGTCACGGAAATCTCGCTGTCAGGTACAAATATCCGATATACTGCAAGAGCAGAAGAACGTGCGAATATCCACACTCCGGAACTTACCACGATGGGAGCAAGTGCGAAAGGGTGGATCCGGCAGGACGGGAAGCTCTTTCTCCATAAGGTCGGAAAGTACGAGATCCCTGCGGATCAGATCCTGACCGCGCTTGATATCCCTCATGTCCATTATCGGATTTCGACGGAGGAGGAGATTTCTTCTTATCTTTCGGAAGAGCGAAAAGAGTGGATAGAAAGTGTAGGCGAGGCGGTAGTAAATTCTGAGCTGTTCACTTCGGAACATATGTCTCTGGTGACATTTGAAGAGTTCCGGCTGTTCTGTTCCTATTATGGGATGAATCCATATTCGGAAGCCGAAAAGATGGACAGAGAGTTTTATCTGAAAATGCAGATAGCGGACCATATTTTGAACAATAACGACAGGCACGAACAGAACTGGGGCTTCCTGATGGACAATGAGACAGGAAAACTGACCGGTTTTTGCCCGTTGTTCGACCATGACCATGCATTTGTAAGTTATAAAGACGTAATGTCCCAGACAGCGGAGACACAATTGACATTAAGAGATGCTGCCGTCAGGGCTCAGAAAGAGCTATGGCTGAATCTGGACAAACTGGACGTAATGGAGCGCCCGCAGTTCCTGAGCGCTGAGCAGTGGGACGCAGTGCTTGTGAGAAAAGAGCAGCTCTCATAGGAAAGATCTGAACTCCCGCAGAAAAGGTCTGAGCATTTACAGAAAAGGCCTGAGTTCTTACAGGAAAGATCAGGAAATCAGGATATGTGGGGATAAAGGCAGAGAATGTATAGCAGTTATACAAGAGGAGGAAGCAGATGGGCAGCATGAAAGAGAAAATGCATACAGGAGAATTATATCTTCCGGGAGATCCGGAGATCGTAGAAGAGCAGACGAAAAGGCTGGACCGCCTTTACGATTATAATATGACCCGCCCGACAGAGGAGAGGAAAAGGCAGGAACTGTTGAAGGAAATGCTGGCAGAGGTGGGGGAAGGGTGTTACATCGAACCGCCGTTTCATTCAAATTTCGGCGGAGGACATGTACATTTCGGAAAATTCGTGTATGCAAATTTCAATCTGACAATGGTGGATGATACACATATCTACGTTTGGGATTACACGATGTTCGGCCCAAATGTTACTGTAGCCACAGCCGGACATCCGGTCCTGCCAGAGCTGAGGGAGAAGCAGTATCAGTTTAATATGCCGATACATATCGGAAAGAGATGCTGGATCGGGGCTGGGGCGGTGATCCTTCCGGGGGTGACGATCGGAGATGATACAGTCATCGGCGCAGGGAGTGTCGTGACAAAGGATATCCCTGCAAATGTAGTGGCGGTTGGAGATCCATGCAGGGTCATGAGAGAAATCGGCTCGCATGACAGAAAGTACTATTATAAAGAAAGAGAAATAGATTACAATACAATTTGCGAAATGCAGTACTAGGCCGGGCCGTAATGTATGGTCAACTTTATCCGGCAGAGATGTGCGCAGTACAGAAGAGTTCTTATGTATTTGGTTTCAGAATTGCGCAAATTGTCTGAAATAAATAAAAAACAAGAAAAACGTTGACAATTCCTTTTCTGGGTGATAAGATAGCACCTGTCGCTGATGACGGGGCCGAAAAAGCCGCAGAAAATCAGGTCGGCCGGAGACGCGGAGGCGGGACAGCCGGAGGCCAGAGAGCGGAAGAAGAGGAACCGGAGGCGTGGGAAAACAGTTGAAAAAACTTGTTGACAACGCTGTGCTGATGTGATAACCTAGACAAGCTGTCGCTGAGAGCTGACTGCAAAGGAAGCGGAACAGCGAAACAGAAAAAGAAAAAAGTTCTTGACAAACGAAATGAGTTTTGGTAGAATATACAGGCTGTCGCTTGAAAAGAACGACAGGAACCTTGATAACTGAACAATAGACAACAACCCTTGAAAATTTCTTTGAAGAGAAAATTTCTAAGAACGGTTCAAACGAACCAAACAACAGTAAAAAGGGAAGAATTAGCTAGTAGTTAGTTCTGAACTGGACACAAACACTTTTAACGAGAGTTTGATCCTGGCTCAGGATGAACGCT
>DWUV01000045.1 GCA_019120595.1 Candidatus Mediterraneibacter tabaqchaliae
GGGGATATGGCGACGGTGACTTGGAGTAATCTGCCGGAAAGACTTAAAGGGAGAAAGCGTGGCGTTAATTGTCCGGCGGATGCCTGAGGCGGAGCCGAATCTTCCGCCGGACAATTGCTTTTAGCCATGCTTTCTCCCTTTTACGTCTTTCCCAGATTACGGAGCCGGAACCTAAGCCATATCCCCGTCCGCCGCGAAAACGTCCTGCATCAAACCGGCGGTTTTCGGACGTCATATTCACAAGGAAGCCTCCCCCACAAATACAGATTTAAAAAGCACCGCCCCGGTCACGTCCGCCAGCGCCCATCCAATGGGGATCGCCCACCAGATCGCTCCCACACCAAAGACAGGAGCAAAAGCGTAAGCCAACACGACTCTCGTCCCGAGCGATATGATCGTCAGCAACAGCGAGATCTTCGGTCTTTCCACTGCGCGGAAATATCCATAGAGCAGGAACAAGATCCCAATGCCGCAGTAGCATGCACCCTCGATGCGGAGATAACCGGCCCCAATGCGGATGATCTCCGTTTCTTCCGGCGCGATAAAGATACCCATAAGTTGACGCGCCAGCAGGAATACCGCCGCAGACGCCGCCAGGCAGAACGCCAGCACAACGGCCACCGCGCTTTTCGAGCCCTTCCTGATCCTGTCTTTTTTCCCCGCCCCGTAATTCTGCGAGATAAAGATGGAATAAGCGTTTCCGAATTCCTGCGCCGGCATATATGCCAGCGTATCGATCTTCACCCCTGCCGCGAACGCCGCCATGACCGCGGTCCCGAAGCTGTTCACAAGCCCCTGCACCATAAGGATGCCGAAATTCATGACTGACTGCTGGATCCCGGTCGCCGCGGAATACGAAAAGATTTCTCCCAGGATCCCGCCGTTTACCCGCAGTTCCTCCCGCCTCAGGCGCAGCACGGTCTCTTTTGCAAAGCTGTAGGCAGCGATGCCAATGCCCGATATGATCTGAGCCAGGACCGTCGCGAGCGCTGCGCCTTCTACATTCCATTCAAAGACAGCCACAAATACATAATCCAGTCCGATATTCAGTACAGTGCTGACTCCGAGAAATACAAGAGGCGTCACGGAATTCCCCACAGAGCGCAGGAGGAATGCAAAATAATTGTAAAGGAAGATAAAGGGGAGCCCGAACAGGATGATCCTCATATAGTCATACATCATATCATACACATCCGAAGGGATCTGCATCAGCCTGAGGATCTGGTGCAGGAATGCGAAAGACAGCGCGGTCAAAAGTGCGGTGATCCCCAGGATCAGGACAAAAGATGACACCATATATTCCTTCATCTTACGGATGTCCCTGCGCCCGTAGCAGATAGAAAACAGCGCGCCGCCGCCCATGCACATGCCCGTGAGGATAGAAGTCAGGAATGTCATAAGCGTATAGGCGCTCCCCACTGCCGCGAGAGCCCCTGCCCCAACGAATTTCCCCACGATCCATGTATCCGCCAGATTGTAGCACTGCTGGAGGACATTTCCCAGTATCATGGGCACAGCAAAAAGGAGCATGGTAGATGTCACGCTCCCGGTCGTCAGATCCCGCTTTCCCGGCTTCTGTACTGCTGTCCTGGTCCCTGATGGCTGATCCGCCGCTGCTGCCATGTCCCCTGACGGCTCATCCCGTACTGCCGCCATGGCCTGCTGATCCGCCGCCGCCTTTTTTTCCTGCGTATCCCGCTTTTCCATGCTCCCTGCCCCTTTTCTGCCTGACTTTCCTGGTGTTTATTCCCCGATACCGCTGCGCTGCATACTCACGCTGTCGATCTTCTTTAATTCCTCTTCCGTGAACTGTGTATTCTCGATCGCCCTGATATTATCCAGCACCTGCTCCGGCTTTGACGCGCCGATCAGCACACTGGTCACCGCGCCGTCCTTTAATACCCAGCTCAGCGCCATCTCCGCAAGGGTCTGTCCCCTGCCTGCCGCGATCCCGTTGAGATTACGGATCTGCTGCAGACGTTCTTCTGTCAGCGCCTCTGCATGGAGGAAGCGGCCGTCTGTCCGTATCCTGCTGTCAGCCGGGATCCCGTTCAGGTAACGGTTAGTCAGGAGCCCCTGCGCCAGAGGGCTGAACGCAATGATCCCCTTCCCGGCCTCCTCCGCCGCATCTTTCAGCCCGTTCTTCTCGATGGTACGGTCAAAGATAGAATAGCGGTTCTGATTTATAATAAACGGGCAGTGCATCTCATCCAGGATAGCCGCTGCTTTTTTCATAGTCTCCCCGTCATAATTGGACAGTCCTGCATACAGTGCCTTACCCGATGCCACTGCCTGCGCCAGGGCGCCCATTGTCTCTTCGAGAGGCGTCTCCGGGTCCATTCTGTGATGGTAGAAAATATCCACATACTCCAGCCCCATCCTTTTCAGGCTCTGGTCCAGACTGGCAAGGAGATATTTTCTGCTGCCCCAGTCGCCGTAAGGTCCGTCCCACATTTCATATCCTGCCTTTGTGCTGATGATAAGTTCATCCCTGTACTGTCCCAGATCTTCTTTCAGGATCCTGCCGAAATTCTTTTCCGCGCTCCCCGGTGCCGGACCGTAATTATTTGCAAGGTCAAAATGCGTGATCCCATTGTCAAATGCAGTAAAACAGATCTGCCGCATGTTCTCATATACCCCGGTGTCACCGAAATTATGCCACAGCCCGAGGGACACAGCGGGCAGCTTCAGTCCGCTTCTCCCGCATCTGGTATAAGCCATTCTTTCATACCGTTTTTCTGATGCTCTGTACATAAAATAAATTCTCCTTCCACATAATTTTCATCCATTTAGGGAGCACTGACGCGCCGCAGTACTTTTAATGCAGCAACGTTTCTCCTGCTCCTGACAGGTCCTGTGCTTTATATTCCCTGTACTTCAAAAATTTCAAGAAATCCCAATGCTTCTTCCATTGTATTTTTCCAGCCGGACCTCTTCAGATCGACCTGCCAGCCGGCTGCCGTCCATTCCACTTGTATCCCTTCCGCTTCCATAAGGGAGCGCTGCATATCTTCCGTCTCAAATGCCGCTGCCCCGCTCAGGATCCCACGGGCGTTCACCACGCGGTGGGCAGGGATTCCTTCCCCGAGCCTTCCCCGGTTCAGCGCATATCCCACCTGCCTTGCATTCTTCGGCTTCCCGCAGAGCAGTGCGATCTGCCCATACGTCGCTGCTTTCCCATAGGGGATCGCAAGACAGACAATGCGTGCACGTTTGTAAAAATCCATCATTTCTCCATTATATATGCTTCTGTCTCCACCCATGAATAACCGATTCCCGGAAAAATAACCGCAAGTTTCATATATGTTCTCCTCTCTTTATCCCTTCGATTTCCTGCCGTAAAAACAGGAGCAGGGACCAAACATACTAAAAAAAGTGTAACACCGGCATATAGGAAATACAAGTTTTATTTCGCCCCTCCCCTTTCTCTTAAAACGTGCTATACTGTCTTTCAAAGAACCGTATATATCATGCTTTCATCAGGAGGTTTGGACCATGTCAGACAAGACAGCACAGAAGATCATCCTGAGTGCAGACAGCACCTGCGACCTGGATGAGGAACTTAAAGCACGTTATAATGTCAACTATTTTCCCCTGCACATCATACTGAACGAAAAGCAGTACAAGGATAATGTAGATATCACGCCGGAAGAAATCTATCAGGAATATTACGACCACAAAATACTCCCCAAAACCGCAGCAGTCAATGTACAGGAATACATCGACCATTTCCGCCCATGGGTAGAAGACGGATATGAGATCATCCACATCAATCTGGGACACGCGCTTTCCAGCGTATACCAGAACTGCTGCCTTGCCGCGGAAGAGCTGGGACATGTCCATGTGGTGGACAGCTGCAATCTCTCCACAGGGACCGGCCTGCTGGTCGTCGCCGCCGGAAAGATGATCGAACAGGGCTTGGATGCAGCCGAGATCGCAGATGCACTGCGGAAGCGGACATCAAAATGCCACGCCAGCTTCATCCTCGATACCCTGACATTCCTCCACGCAGGCGGGCGCTGCTCCGCTGTCGCTGCCCTCGGCGCCAATATGCTGAAATTAAAGCCGTGCATCCAGGTAGACAACCGGGACGGGAGCATGGGAGTCGGGAAAAAATACCGGGGCTCACTGGACAAGGTTCTTGTAAAATATGTAAAGGATGAGCTGGCGAAATATTCAGACATCAATACAGACCTGCTCTTTATCACCCACTCCGGGATCCCGCAGGAATATATCGATCTTGTGCGGAAGACAGTGGAGGAGACGATGAAATTCAAAGAGATCCATGTGACCAAAGCAAGCTGCACCATCTCCTGCCACTGCGGGCCGAATACTCTGGGGATCCTTTTTGAGACCAAGTAGCAGCACGGTTCCGCCAGGCTTTGAAACTAAATTTTCAGGTTGATTTTCCAATCTGGATTTTTACACTGTGTTTTATGCTTTTACACTGAGTTTTATACTGAATTTTTACTACGAAAGGAAAGGGAGAACATGAATACACGACCTGTTTTTCACGGAAGCGACATTGAGAAAATCTGTGGATATTATCATCTGAATAAGGAAAACATCACCAATTTCGGGGCAAATGTCAACCCGCTGGGGCTGTCTGATCCCGTAAAGGAAGCGCTTGCGTCACACCTGGACGTTCTTTCTTCCTACCCGGACCGGGATTATACCACGCTGCGCAGTGTTTTGTCCGCATACTGCCGGATCCCTGCGGACTTTATCCTCCCCGGGAACGGCTCCAGCGAACTCATTGCCCTCCTGATCGATGCCCGGGCGCCAAAGCGTACTCTTATCCTCGGTCCGACCTATTCCGAGTATTCCCGGGAGCTTTCCTTTTCCGGGAGCACGCAGGAATATTATCACCTGAAAGAGGAGAATGACTTTCTGCCTGATATAGATGGGCTCTGCCTGGCACTGGAAAAAGGCGGGTACGATTTTCTCATCCTCTGTAATCCGAACAATCCGACTTCATCAGCGATCCTGCACGATGATATGGAACGCCTGCTCGCCTTTTGCGCGGAAAAAGATATCTTCGTCATGATCGATGAGACGTATGTGGAATTTGCCCCGGACATTGACGCTGTCACCGCAGTGCCGTTTACAAAAATGTTCGGCAATCTCTGCGTGCTCCGGGGCGTGTCCAAATTCTTCGCGGCTCCGGGCATGCGCCTGGGATATGCTGTTACCGGGAACCGGGAATTTCTCAGAAAAATGAAGGAAAAGCAGATCCCCTGGTCACTAAACAGCGTCGGGGCTTTTGCCGGGGAGCTGCTCTTCCAGGATAAGGATTATATTGACCGTACACGCAGGCTGATCCTCTCCGAGCGCAGCAGGATGTATGAGGCATTGTCACAACAGGGCGTTTACAAGGTCTATCCGCCTTATGCCAATTTCCTTCTGCTCAGGATCTTAAAAGAAGGAAAGACCGCGTTTGATGTGTTCGAGACATGCATCAAACGCGGTCTGATGATCCGTGACTGTTCCTCCTTCCAGTGCCTAGACGGGGAATTCGTCCGGTTCTGTATTATGCTGCCGGAGGATAACTCACGGCTGCTTGAGGTGCTGGAGGCTGTCTGAGCCCCGAGGGGCGGTCCGCAAGCTGTCCAATCTCTGCGGACGGTCCGCATCTTCCGTCCTTAAGGCGCCGCACAGCTGCTTCCCACAGATCAGCAGATCTCCGCACCTGCCGGCATCTCCTTCTCCGGCACCATCAGCGACAGATTGCCGTCAGCGTCCTCTGCGCAGAGCAGCATTCCCTCTGACAGTACTCCCGCCAGCTTCGCGGTCTTTAAGTTCACCAGCACCATGACCTTCTTGCCTACCATCTCTTCCGGAGTATAGTGCGCCTTGATGCCTGACACGATCTGTTTCACCTGGCTGCCGATCTTTACCTGGGAGCAGAGAAGTTTTTTGGATTTCTTCACTTCCTCGCAGGCAATGATCTCGCCCACCTGGAACTGCATGGTCCCGAACTTCTCAAAAGTGATCTCATCCTTCGGCTCGATATCGATCACAGCCCCCTCTTTCTCAGCGCCATCCGCTGAGTCTCCGTTTCCGTCCTCTGCCGCGTCATCCTTGTGCGGATGCAGTTCTTCCACTTTCTTCATCACTTCTTCCAGGTCCAGCCTCTGGAACAGGATTTCCGGTTTCTGTGTCACATGCCCGTCCCCGAGCTGCTCCAGTATCTTTTTGCTCGTGGACGGCATAAAGGATTCCAGAAGCCGCGCGCCTGCTGAGATCCCCTGGATCAGGTTCCAGAGCACTGTCTCCAGGCGGTCTTTTTTCGCCTCATCCTTTGCCAGCGCCCACGGCATTGTCTCATCGATATATTTGTTGCAGCGTTTGAACAGGTTGAAGATCTCTGTGATCGCATCCGCAACTCTGAGGTCGTTCATCTTCGCGTCCACTGCCTTCGGCGTATTCTCGATCACCGCCTTCAGGTCCGCGTCCACTTCTTCCGCCACGCCCTGATCTGTCACTGTGCCGCCGAAATATTTGTTCGTCATGGAAACCGTACGGTTCACCAGGTTTCCGAGCGTATTCGCAAGGTCAGAGTTCAGGCGCTCCACCATCAGCTCCCATGTGATCACACCATCGTTTTCAAACGGCATCTCATGGAGTACAAAGTAACGCACAGCATCCACCCCGAAGAAATCCACCAGCTCATCTGCATAGAGCACATTTCCCTTTGACTTGCTCATCTTGCCGTCGCCCTGCAGGAGCCACGGATGCCCGAATACCTGCTTCGGCAGGGGCAGTCCCAGCGCCATCAGGAAGATGGGCCAGTAGATCGTATGGAAGCGGATAATGTCCTTCCCGATCAGATGCAGGTCAGCAGGCCACAGCTTCTCAAACTGCTCTGTGCTGTTTCCGTCCGCATCGTACCCGATCCCTGTGATATAGTTAGTCAGGGCATCCAGCCACACATAGGTCACATGCTTCGGATCAAAGTCCACCGGGATCCCCCACTTAAACGAGGTCCTGGACACGCACAGATCCTGAAGTCCCGGGAGCAGGAAGTTATTCATCATCTCATTCTTCCTGGACACCGGCTGGATGAACTCCGGATGCTCATTGATATACTCGATCAGCCTGTCCGCATACTTGCTCATCTTGAAGAAATATGCCTCTTCCTTCGCCGGCTGGACCTCGCGCCCGCAGTCCGGACATTTCCCGTCCACGAGCTGGGACTCTGTGAAAAAGGACTCGCACGGCGTGCAGTACATGCCTTCATAATATCCTTTATAAATATCTCCCTGCTCATAGAGCTTCTTAAAGATCTTCTGCACCTGCTTCTCATGGTCCGCATCCGTTGTACGGATAAATTTGTCATAGGAAGTATCCATCAGATCCCAGATCCTCTTAATCTCAGCGGATACATTGTCCACGAACTCCTTCGGAGTGATCCCTGCTTCCTCTGCCTTGAGCTCGATCTTCTGTCCGTGCTCGTCCGTCCCTGTCTGGAAGAATACATCGTATCCCTGGCTCCTCTTGTAGCGCGCGATCGCGTCCGCGAGCACGATCTCATAGGTATTTCCGATGTGCGGCTTGCCTGATGTGTAGGCAATGGCTGTTGTAATGTAGTATTTCTGTTTGTCTGACATATAGCGTCTCCTCTCTTTCCTCATTGCTTTCGGCTTACAATGGCGAAAAAAATCCCGCCTCCTTAACCTGTAAGAAGACGGGGATTTACCGTGTTACCACTTCTCTTCGCCTCCCCCTCACGGAAGAGGCCTCACCGGGTGCCGCGCGCAGCTGACCTGCCGCTTGCATCCCTCGCTGTAAAGGGCGAACCCTTCGCAGCCTTGCCGCGGATACCCGAGAAACAGCTGTTCCCTCTCGCTGTCTCTGACTGTATATCCGTAGTTCGGTGCGCTGCTCAGAAGCCATGTTCATCTGTGTTCGACCTATCCCTCTCAGCATCAGGATACTGCCGCAGTGCCCGGTCGGCTGATATACCGGCTCACCGCGCCTGTGCGCTGTACCCCTCCGGGAATTCTCTGTAAGATCTCCGGCAGACTACTCTCTTCGTCATTGCGTTTGAAATATTGGACGATCTTTTTGATCTGTAAGAAAGGGTAGCATATGGGGAGGGGAATGTCAAGGAAGAGGAATGCACCAGTATAATTAATTTCATCTCCGGCATACATCTGAAAAGCCTGCCGACATTTACATCAGCAGACTTTCCTCTTCTCTGTATTCAGATTACCACGGCTATTTTACCTGACATTTGTCATATTTTTCAATCATACACTGGTGTTCCTTTGTTCTCTTATCATAATTTATTCCGACAAGCAGAATTTCTCCCGCATACTGTTCTAAAGAAACAGGATATTTTCTCTCATGGATCTGCCGGATCGCCGAATCAGCGCTTTTATTCCATTTCAACTCAGTTACCAATGCAGGATATTCATCTTTATACTCCGGTTTCGGAATAAATACAAAATCAGCAAATCCTCTGCCTGCCGGCATTTCCCTGACGGGTTTAAAATAATACTTCATTGCGCTGAGATACCCTATCGAAAGCACACTGCTGAGGGAATTTTCATCATTGTACCGGATTGCCGAAGCATATTCTGTATGAATCTTCTCCAGCGCTTCCGCCACTGCCCTTTCGTCCATATCCAGTGTCGCGTCCAAGAGCGCTTCCGATTCCCTCTGGAAGGCAGTCCATTCATTCCATCTGTCCTCCTCTACAGTCTCGGCAAATTCACTGCGTATTTCTTCATTCGGGATAAATGCAGTCTGCTCTCTCAGGTCGTATCCAAGATATCCCAGATGGATCAGCAGCGTCAGCACATCATCTTTGTTTCGGAATGTTATCATATCATTCTGAAAAGTTCTCGTCTTTACTCTCACGCTGTCACCGGACAGCATAGTCAGAATATCTGTTTTCAGGCCGTCAAAATCCATATTAATGAGCGGGCGTATTGACTCATATGTTCCGGTATCTGACCAGTAGCTCTGAAATTCGCCTCTAAGCATTACGCTTACTACCGCTTTCGGATTATATACATGACTTCCCATAAGGCGGTAACCGTCATACCAGATCTTAACCGAATCGAAATCTCTCTGATATCTTCTGCATAGTTTCCTGACTTCTTCCTCTGTAAAACCGATATATGGAGAAAAAATACTGGCGTCAAGCATGGTAAATTCATCAAAATTATTTAATGCTGACTGCGTTTTCACCTTTTTGATCGGAAGAATTCCCGTCAGATATGCGAGGCTGATGTATTTTGTCGGTTCCGTCCCTTTAAATATTCCGCGAAGGAAATTAATATATTCTTCCTGAACGCTGAGATTTGCAGCCATATCCCGGATCAGCACGTCCCATTCATCCACAATAACGATAAATGTTTTCCCTGCAAAAGCATTAATGCGTGACATCGCATCCGCCAGTGAATCCACAGTATCATCGATCAGATCCGGATATTCCTCTCTAAGCTCGCTGATCACACTTTTCTTAATATAAGAAACAACTTCTTCCGGCCCTCCGGCAGGATCCATGCACCACTGCACATCAAAATGGATGACATCATATTGATTCAGATGCTTTTTAAATCCGCTGTCACTGCTGATTTCCAGTCCTTCAAACATTTTTTCCGAATCGCATCCCCTGCTGTAATAAGCAGTCAGCATATCTGCTGTCATTGATTTTCCAAACCGGCGCGGACGGCTGTTGCATATAAAAGCCTGTTTTGTATTGAGTACCTTATTGGTATACTTAATCAACCCGGTCTTATCAACATATATTTCCGAATTAAGCGCAACCTGAAATGCGCTGTTCTCAGGATTAACAAATCTTCCCAATTTTACACCCCTTCCATATAAAATGGAAATTTTGATTGTTTTGTGTGCTGCTCATTATAGATTTTATCCTATATGTATGTGCAAAAGCAATAGTGTCTTAGAAAACAGTCCAACAGTTTATTTCGGGCATATTCTCAAATCATTCATCTATTCCCCTTTAAACTTCCTCTGCCTCATATGCTGCACCAGATACCCAAACACCACCGTCAGGAAGAAGAACTTCAGTCCTGTATTTGCATACTCCATTATCATATCCGGCACAGCAGCCGTCACTGCTTCGTCAGCCCCCTGTCCCAGGACGCCGAACGCCACCGCTTCTTTAAGCAAAACGCCTGTTCCGGAGCTGCCCTCTCCGTATACATAATAAAAATATGCCATATCCAATGACACTTCTATGTAGTTAAAAAGCAGAAGGAGAAGTGAGCGGATGATATTGGCAGAGGGCTTCTGTATATCCGCCATCATGATCAATGACAGAAGGTAAGTCACCGTATCCGCCATCAAATAAAATATCAAAAAACTGAGCACCAGGCTCCAGGGCATCCGGCTGGCGCAGGGGCAGTACCGGACCAGGAAAATTCCCATTATCGGAAACAGCAGCTTTGCAAGAGTAATACATTCCACCGCTGTCCGGCGTTTCTGCCAGTCTTGTTTTCCCAAAGAATCCTTCACCTTATTTGACACAAGCCCGAAAAACATCCTGCTCTTTACCAGCCCGCGGCGGAAAAGCTTTGCGATTGCAAAGTAACCTCGGTTCTCATCATTCTGCACGATCTCATTATAATACTGTCTCTGCGCTGTAAAACTGTCCTGAAACACAACCTGGTGCCCCCGGCAGCCGCGATCCCGGCGGCCGCGATGGTCAGGTCTGTAATAAATGTCTTTGTACTCTTCAAAAATCTCTTTTAACAGGTCTATCTGCTTTTTCGGTTCTCTTTCTTCTGCCCCGCACCTGTTTTCCCCTGATCGGACTGTCTTTCCCGGCATTACAAAAAAGACGATCTTTTCAATCCGGGAAGTCTCAAAAGACTCCTCATCGCTGTATTTCCACTCCATCAGCGCATTTCCCGCAGCAGAAACAGCAATCCTTGCCGCGATTTCAAAATCAACTCCATAATTCCCGGAACCTATGATCGGAACCGCCACATGCCGGATATCCGGATACTGGCGGATCAGCCTGACGATTTCATGATAGCATGACTCCAAAAGCTGTATACACGAACTGGTACATGTCTCCGCCGGTCCTTTGGCATGACCAAACTGATAATTCTCCTGTCTCAGGCGTCCGCACCCTTCATCAGGATTCCCCACAGGATCTTCCGTCTCTTCTTTCGGCTGAAGTCTCGTCCCTACGGCATGGATCACATAATCGCACAATCCATACCCCCGGGTCAGCACCGCTTTTCCCCGCGGGCAGCGGATCTTGGATATGCACTCTTCCTCTTCTGAGATCACAGGAGCATTCCTGCCGGCAAGCTCCCCGCAGATCTTTTGATTAAATGTACGATCCTCACCTTTTTCGGCAAGTTTCCCGTCAATCAGCTTATGCAGCAGCCAGTCAACCGTATTTTCTTCTCCTCCCATCAGATCCGGGGACGCAGAATTGACAATCGTATCTAACGAATCCATCTGCTCCTCCCCGGTCATGCTGTACGCCCTGATCACTCCCGCGCTTCCACTAGTCTTCCTGCCTTTGACCGTGAAAGGCAGGGCTTCCAATTGGACTTCGGCAGCGCAGAGCATATCCGTGATCTGTTTTTCTTCTTTTTCCCTCTTTTGTGCCATAACCTTTCCCCTATCACATACCGATATCCGCTGCCTTCATCGGAAACTTCCTCCGGTCTCTCATCCTTCGGATCCATCTCACCTTCAGCAACAGCCTCCCGGCCCGGATCTTCCGTCTTTCTCTCACAGCATACCTTCACCTTCTCCCGAAAAAACGATTTCTGAGCCTGATATAAAAATGCAGCAAAAACCCCGGCGCCAGCGCCAGGATCATGCCCATGCTGAAAAACGGCGCCCTGAGTCCTTTTTTGCGCTGTTTTACGGCAAACAGCCAGGAAGACACATAGTGCATGCACTGTCTGTATCGGAACCACCAGGGGATCCCCGGCATCTGCAGGTACTGCAGCCGGAGCATGCCGAAGCTCACCGGCGACTCCTCATACTGCTCAAAGATCCTTGCCGACATACCGTCCGGCTGATAATCCACGATACAGAGCACATGATCCAGGATCAGGAGCGGCGCCTCCCGGTCTATCTGCAGCATCATATAATATGGGTTAAAATTCTTTTCCCCTTTCACTTCCGGTATCGGAAGAAATGGAGCTGTGGCTGCCGTCCGGTAAACGACCTTAAAATCCCCCTTATGCTTATACCTGAACTTCAAATCCATCAGCGACGCTGTCCTTACACGCGGGAACTTCCCGCCGCAGACAGTCCCGTCCGGCTCTGCGTCAAGCCCGACAAAACCGCTGATCTTCATCCGCCTGGATTCGCTCCGGCGGATCGCCCGGTAAATGATCTCCACCGCATCATCCGCCAGCCAGTCATCGGAGTCGATGCATACCCAGTAATCCGTCTTCACATGGCTCAGCGCAAGGTTGTACGCTGTATTCAGCCCTCCGTTTTCCTTCTGATAAAACTCAATCCGGAAACGGGGAAACCGGGACCTGCCAGAGTCCTCTGCCGGCTCCAGCCACGGTCTGACGACACCCTCCAGACGGTCCTCAGATCCGTCGTCCACGATGATCCAGACAAAGTTCTGATTCTTCTGGCGGAGCATGCTCTCATAGCAGCGCCCGATGCAGTAAGCCCGGTTATAGACCGGCGTGAATATCGTCAGCCGGCAGTCATTGCCCTGCCCATCCGCATCTGTTTTTGGATCCGCCTTTAACTTTGCTTTTATGTCTGTTTTTATATCTGCTTTTAAATCCATTCTCAGAGTCTCCTAATGAACAGATAAACCCTCACGGCAATACAGGTCAGCCTCAGCCCGAAGATCCGGCAGAACGCCCGGATCATCTGCGTCTTCTTATCCAGGGCATATTCCAGAAGATATCGATGTTTTTTCAGCATCTCCTTCATCTCCGCAGACAGATATCTGCTGTAGCCGAGACAGATCCCGTATTCAAAAGCCAGGAGCCCGGACACTGCCTTGGCATTCGGCACTTCGCGCCGTTTCAGCCTCGCCGCCCAGTCCTCCACCATCCGCGCCTGATACTCAGGCCCCGCCGTATCATTGCTGGCGGAGTATCCCTTATGCTGCCTGTACGCATAAGAAATCTCATTCAGGAATCCGATATACTTCACATAGCTGAACAGCTGCAGCACCCAGTCAATGTCCTCTGCCAGCCCGCCCTCCTGGAATACGATCCTCTCCTCTTCCAGAAGTGACCGCCGGATGCATTTATTACAGGCAGACGCCAGCACCTGTCCGTCCCTGACCAGAATCGGATAGACTTCCTTCAGGAGATAACATTCTTTGTCCGACGGGAAATCGCCCTTCCTGTACTTTTTCAATAGCTTCCCGTCCTCCGTATACTTGTCCATCTGGAACATGACGACATCCGGCTTTCTGACACAAGCACCATCCCCGCCATTTTTCCGCCGCATCTCTTCTCTTGTCTCTAATTTCACCCTGAGCTGCTCCAGCAGGCGCGGATTCAGCCAGTAGTCATCCGCATCCAGAAAGATCACATACTTCCCTTTGGTTTCCCTCAGCCCCCTGTTCCGCGACGCTCCGGCGCCGGAGTGGGGAATGCGAAGAAAGGAAACAGCGGGATACACTTCCGCCATTTCCTTTATGATATCACCCGTGCGGTCCTCTGACCCGTCATCGATCACGAAAATCTCATAATCCGTACAGGTCTGGGCAAGAACGCTCCGGATGCACTGCTCTATGTACTTTTCCGCATTGTATGCCGGGATGATGATCGAGTAGAAAACTGACAATGTTCGGTCCTCCTGGGAGTTTTGTGATTACAGTATAGACTGTTTATGGGAGGAGTGCAATGCGGCAGTTAGAAAAGTACACTGTTTTTGCTTTACAAATTTTATTCCGTCGTCTTTCTAAAAGAATGCAAACGGATTTTCCTCCATCGGGTCATTAAATCTCGCACAATCTGACTGCCATACATCCATTTCCTCTTTTATCGTCTGACATAGAAATGCGTAATCACCTTTTTCGATCTTCCCGTGATCCATCATGGATTTATAAAATTTCTTAATACTCGCTGCTGTGCTCTTAATCGTTCCCGGGGTTGACCACATACATTTTCGAATGAAAAAATCGCCCAGAAACATCCCGATCTCATATATTCCGTGCTCCATTGAAAGCGCATCGCTGTACAACAGGAAGTCATTAATATAGAAATCTACGTTCGACAGATGACTGCTGATCGTCTTCTCCTTCAGCCCTGCATCTTCCAGATCGTGTTCAAATATCTTCAACAGCTCTAAATTGATTTTCCGTATCTCCTCACACTTTTGTTCGTATCCTTCATAATCTTCAACCATTTATTTCACCTCCACCACCGCAATCTCCGGCGGATTATTAAACCTCGGCAGCATCTTCGGATTAGACCCCAGCCCCCGAGTTATCACCATATCGCTGTCTCCCAGCTTATACTGGCCATAATCAAACTTCGGGAAAAAACCGTCCAGAGAATTATACAATCCTCCCACACCGGGAATGATCACCTGCCCGCCATGCAGATGCCCGCTCAGCACCAGATCGATCCCCCACTGATCCGCCATATCCCAGGGATAAAAGCTCTCCGGCCGGTGGGCACACATGATAAGATACCGATCCGTATCCGCGTACTCTTCCAGATACGGGACCGCCCGCTCATTTTCCTCCTCCGACTGCATTCCCGTCTCAAATCCATACTCGTACAGGCCGCCCAGGCGGACCGGGTTGCCTTTGATGTCAATATCAATGCTTTGGTAATTCAGCACCACCGCTCCTGCGGCTTCCAGCTCTTCCGTCAGGTCTCCGTGCCCGGCTTCCATATAGGAATATTCATGATTCCCAAATGAGTAATATACCGGCGCAGTTTCTTTCAACGCCCGCACAAGCTCCACCGCTGTATCCGCGTTCTCCGAATCACCGTTGATCATATCCCCGTCAATGATAATGAGATCCGGCGACTGCTCCCGGATCTTCTCAGCCAGTTTCTCATTGCCTCTGCCAAACTGATGCTCATGGAGATCCGAAATCAGGACAATGCGGAACGGTTCAGAAATCTTGCTGCTCTGCACCGTAAAATGAGAGACAGTCAGCCAGTTATAGGAAACCCAGATGCTGGCCAGGCATGCCAGGATCAGGATAGAGAGGATGATAACCAGTATTTTTATTACTTTTTTCATGCATTTCACTTCCCAGCTATTCTATATCGGATTCTTTTGCTCAGAAAAACTATCTAAAAAACCATTAAAAGTATACCCAAAAGTTCTATGCCAAATCTATTTTTAGCGCTCTCTGCCTGCTGTAAAAGAAATCAATATCACTCTCAAAGAGAACGATGAATCTGTCCACTCTTTTTCGCAGCCATATACACATCCTTAAACATCCGTTTCATTCCGCCGCCAAGCATAATGTTGTATGGTATGACAAGTCCGTCTGATATGATCACATCACGGAATGGAATAAACGTTGCCTCGACAATTAAAGGCATCGGCGCCCCGTAAAACATTTCTTCCCAACTCGATATAATACCGCTGACCTGGTACACTTGTTCATCCTCCATGGATATAAAGATCGTGCCCTTTTTCAGATGCCGTTCCATGATAAACTTTCCTTGGATCCTTCGCTTCCACCCCTGAATAATCTCCTTATGTTCCTTCGGGAGTTCCGGGATTTCCTTTATGTATCGGTCTATGATCTCCACCTCGGACCAAAGCTTATTTGCAACTTCTTTTACTTCTGTTGGATCAAGATTTTTTGCTTCCGCCATATTTTTCAATTTTTTGTTTGTCCCATATGTTCTGTTTACAAAATCAAGCAACGGCATCCAAAGCTTATAATATAACTTTCCATCTTCCTGTGATAATGTCATCCCTTTCGTCTCCTTTTCTAAATCTATAATACCGCCGTTTTCATCGGAAATTTTTTCGGAACATTTGCAAAAATGTTTAACATATGCGATCAGCGGAGTCCTCTGGGCTCCGCTGATTGCAACATATCAAGAAGAAATTTTCACTCTATATTTATGTCTTAATGTCTGCAATGTGCAATCATCATCCCTCACCAGACCGTCATTTTGCAATCTTCCCAAAACAATTCCCGGATCTCGATCGATCGAATCGGCAAACGCCTTTATGGCTGCCAGGCTAAATACTTTTCCTTTAACAAATCTTTCGTACTCGTCTGGATCGATCAGAGAATCGGCAGCATATCCATCTGCAATTTCTTCTTTTTCTCCGCTCTCCTTTTCAAATGAAATACCATAGTCACCGTGAATAATATGACCAATTTCATGAAATAACGTAAACCAGAACGTATCTGAATTTAATCGTCGATCATTTACCATAAGCATCACATTTTTTTCAAGTTTCTTTGTCGCCCCATTAATTTTAGAACCGGGCAGGTTTGGAAGAATAACAAAAATAACGCCTGCTTCAAGAAATGCATTTTTAATCAACGGGTAAAAGTCTTCATGGTTTTTGGTTAATGACAACGCATAATCCACAGCTTGTTTAAATTTCAACTTATTATACTTCGGAGCATCGATTGTCAGAGCATTATTGATCGCAATTTGAACCATAGCGTTTGCTTTGACCACATTCGCATCAGATATTTTATTTGATGCACTTCGAAAACTTACAGCCATATCTTTTTTCTTAAAAACAGACAGAGTAGCAACCTTAAGGAATTTTCTAACCTCTATGATCTGTTCATCAATTTTCCTCGGCAGATCAGGCAATCCAAAATTATCCCGAAAATATCTGTAATCTAAGGATTTGAAGATTTCCTTTTCTTGCTCTAATTCTTCATCCGATCTGAATTTTGCAATTAAAGCATCATAAGCATTTTGCAAATTAAGCCAATAAGAAACGGAAGTTCCAATCATGCGGGACAATTTCATCGCAATATCAATAGATAAATTTTGCTCTCCTCTGATAAGAAGGCTGAGATTTTTAGGAGTTGTATCTAACCTTTTTGCAAAATCTTCCTGAGTCAAACCGCTGTCATCGACAATTTCTTTTACATAATAACCAGGGTGAAATACAATTGTATCATTATACTCAATGTAATTACTCATAATGTTTGCTCACCTCCGAAATCTCTACTATGCTAATCTTACCTGCTATCTGGTCTATATTACATGGAACATAAGGCTTTTCATTTTCATCTAATGGATGCATTATTATTCGCCATTGATCCTTTCTGGACCTGACATCAATTGCAAAATATCCTTCCAGCTTTTTTCTGCCTTTATTTTTAAGCTTATGAAAATGAAATGCCGGCTGAACTATAATATCTTTTAACATCTCTGCCTGCTGAAGGGCATTTATTCTTGCCAACAGACTTATAGACAGTTGTGGATCTCCATGAAATAATTTTCTTGCAGCCTTAATGTTCGTACATTATGACTTAAGAGTTTCAGATACATATACCAGTTCCAAGTCCTTCCTCCCGTTCAATTAAATTACCTTTCAGGTAATTTAATTATAACGCTGTTCAACACCCCCGTCAATACAGGCAAGCTCAGTACTGAGGATTTACTGTGTACGGCTTTGCGAGTACCTGCAACCTATCTGTTGCTGATTTCATGAGCTGTCACCAGACTGCTCTCGTGAGTTGTCTTTAAGCTGCTAAGTTTACTGTCACCGTGATGGTTGATGTATGTGCCGTCCGGGATCCGGACGGCACCTTCTCTATCCGGTTACGGTTCCAAGCATTTCGTGTTCCACTACATACTTGACCATATAATCATCGACGAGCCGCTTTTGCTGTTGGAACGCATACATAAGCGATTTTTCGCATACCCGGTTGATCATTCTCGGAATCCCGACTGAAGCCTTATGGATCTCGTCCATTGCTTTGGTGGTAAAGATCTCCTGGCTGCATTCCGCATAATCCATATGGCTTTTGACATACTGTTCTGTCTCTGCCCGGTCCTGCTCCGAGAGGGAAT
>DWUV01000046.1 GCA_019120595.1 Candidatus Mediterraneibacter tabaqchaliae
GCCTGAGGCGGAGCCGAATCTTCCGCCGGACAATTGCTTTTAGCCATGTTTTCTCCCTTTTACGTCTTTCCCAGATTACGGAGCCGGAACCTGAGCCATATCCCCGTCCGCCGCGAAAACGTCCCGCATCAAACCGACGGTTTTCGGACGTTATATTTGAAGGAAAGCTCCCCCACAAATCCAGATTTTAGCGTTTCTTGCCGTAGGACACCAGCCCTACCACTCCCGGTCCTGCATGCGTCCCGATACTCGGGCTTACATCATTGATGATGACATTTGTAAAGCCGAGCTCTTTCACCATATCCGCCACACTCTTTGCCTCATCATAGCAGTCGCCGTGGAGCACGCACACCAGCCTGTCTTTTCCGTAATGGTCCAGGTCGAGGGATGCCTCCATGCGGCTCACCAGAGTCTTGAGCGATTTCTTGCGTCCGCGCACCGTACCATCGGACTTCAGCTCTCCTGTGGATGTCACATTCAGGATGGGTTTGATATTTACAAGGCTGCCCACCACGGCCGTCGTCTTTGAGACCCTTCCGCCTCTCTGAAGGTGGTTCAGGTCATTTACCGTAAACGACACATTGACATGCTCGCGCTCTTCCATGAGCACATCATATACCTCATCCATCGACTTTCCTGCTTTCCAGAGTTCCACCGCGCGATAGACAGATGCACCTTCCCCAAGCGACGCGTTCAGGGAATCAAACACAACGATCCGGCGCTCAGGATACTCCTCCAAAAGCTCGTTGGCCGTCATCATTACATTATTGCAGCTTCCGCTCAGCGCGCTGGAAAACGCGATATGCAGGATATCTTTTCCTTCTTTCAGGATCTTCTCAAAACGCTCCCGGATCACGGCCGGATTATTCGCCATGGACTTCGGCAGCTCGCCTTTTCTCATCGTCTCATAAAATTCATGGGGCTCCATATTCAGTTCATCCCCGTAAACCGTATCGCCAAACGCGTAATACTGGGGAATGACTGTAAGATTGTTTTCTTTAATGAATTCAGGCAGAACGTCTGAATTAGAATCCGTGGTGATCACATAATCTGCCATAATTTTCCTCCTGTTCATCTCGTTCATTTTTTTATCGGACAGACTGTCCCGCATCGAACACCATTATATCAGGACGGCAAAAAAACAGCAAGGACAGAGGAGCTAAATCTCTCCTCTTCCCCTGCTCTCAGCGTCACTTTTCACGATCAATGTATTTGATCACTTTTGCCGGGACGCCCCCGGCTACAGCTCCTTTTGGAACGTCCCTGTTTACCACAGCTCCTGCTGCAATGACCGCGTTGTCTCCCACAGTCACTCCCGGAAGGATCGTCGCATGGGAACCGATCCACACGCCGTTTCCTATATGGATCGGCGCCGGGTAATTACTGCTCCGGTCCTCAGGCTTCTGCCCGTGATTGATCGTGGCAAATACTACATAAGAACCGACCAGTACATTATCCCCTATATATACGCCTCCGTGATCCTGGAAATGGCATCCGCAGTTGATAAATACATTCTTTCCGATATAGATATTTTTCCCGCATTCCGTATAAAAAGGCGGAAACATGGAAAATGAATCATCAACCGGTTTTCCTATGATTTTTGAAAACAGCCGTCTCATCTCTTCCGGTTCATGATATGATCCATTGAGCTCTGCCGTCTCCTTCAGGGCTTCCGCTGCAAGTTCATGCATCAGTAAATGCATATCTGATCCGCCTGTGACAGGATTGCCCCGGCGCAGATACTCTAAAAATTCTTCTCTTTTCATAATGTAAAACCTCCACTGACAAGTATAGCGCTTTATATTATGAAAAGCTAATATTTAATTTCTATGCCTTACTATTACTAAAACGAATAAGTGCACGATAATCCTACTTACAAATTTAGAAGAGAAAACACTTGACAAATCTCACATCCCCAAGTATACTAAACGAGTGGCTTGCAGAAGACAGGTCATGATACAGGGGATTGGTCAAATGGTATGATAGGGGTCTCCAAAACCTTTGGTGGGAGTTCGATTCTCTCATCCCCTGCTCTACGAAGTGCCGGAAGCCTTGATTTTCAAGGTTCCGGCACTTTTTAGTTCATCCTTGTATGCTGTTGTATTCTATAAACCTGTCCCACAATTCATCATAATTCCTGAACTCATAATATGTATCTCCAACCTGAAAATATCGCCCCGGACTGATCGTCAACATTTCTCCGTCTGTAAAATAGAGTGTGTAATAAGACACCGCCCCGCTTGTCAGCGCTTCCTTTTCATCCACAGCGCTGCCCAGCTCCACCTGATCCAGCAGATCCAGAAAACCGCTGGCTTCTTTTTCTGAAAAAGTATATGAAAATCCTCCGTCTTTTCCGCCTGTAGTTCCCGTATGCTCGATCTTATCGATCTCAGAAATGTCAATATCTGCCAGATCAATGTCCGGTCCCTGCTTTCCGCAGCCGGATAATACGCCCAGCGCAAGGACTATTGTAAGCAGAACAGCCCAGGCCCATCCCCTACGGCCTGCATTTCCCGCACGGATCAAATCCATCTTCGATCAACTCCTCTCTTGTCCCGGTAAATCCACTCTTGTTTTTTGCTTTGATATCATCCACACTGGAGCACTCCGGCTTGTGGAACTTCTTCGTATTTTTATTCAGGATATAAGTCTGTTCCTTCCGTTCCTTATCTTCTCCGCTTTCGGCATCGCTGTCATCCGCTGCGCTGATATCAGCAGTTTTTCCATCTCCGCTGTCTGTGTCTGCCCAGTTGGCGCCTGTCGAGTAGTCAATGATGATCTCGGGCTGCACATTGTAGACATAGATATTAAAGCAGATACCCGCGCCGTCGTCTTCCACGGACTCCGCCTCCATCTGCACGCCCGAAGCCACCAGGTCATCTCCCTCAAACACCGGGGTAACCCGGTACATCACATGATTGTCCGTTTCCTGAACATACTCTGCCACCATATTTTCAAACGGCAGCATGCCCTCTGTATTCATATACCTTGTCCCGGTGATGAGATTTTCCTCATTCGCATTTTCCCCGGAGAGCTGAAAACCGATGAGATGACAGCGGTTATACACATAGCCGCCATCCACGATGTCGTATTCTCTGTTCTCCCATCCGGTAGGTTTTACCTCACTGATGTCTTCCCGTTCTTCGTCCGGCATCAGGTCTTCACCGATGCATGCCTCTGCAGTTCCGCATCTGCCGAGGGGATCCAGTTCGCTGTATTCTTCATAAGATACCGTAGTCAGCTCTGCTTCTGCAAATTCCGGTTCATTGTTATTGATCTCCACATAGGGCACGCCATCGTATTCCGGCACTTCCGCAATTGTATCCGCGGACTCCGCCTGGACAGCAGGGTCTGGGACTCCCGCTGTCCCTGTCCATGTTCCGTCAGCCGTGCCGCACGCAGTCAATACCGCTGAAAGACAGAGCACTGCGGCTGCGGGCCAGACCCTGTATTTTTTATCAAACATCCTTCCCACGCTCTTCTTCACAGCGTCCCCCTCCTTAGCATCCCCTTATTATCTTATGGGCCTTCCCATCCCGGAGCCGCCTGTGTCAACCTTCAGCGTCAGCGGCGCTTACCGCCCTGCTCCGGTCTCCTGACCGGCACTCTCACCGGGACAGGTTCCGGGATCAGTCCCGGGATGAGACCGTTTAAGATCTCCTTTAATTTCTTCCCGGCTCCACTGTTGATCATTCTATAATAAACTTCCATTCTCATTGTTTCTCCTCCTGAAAAAACCTTCTGTATGTTACAGTGTGGATTTTAGCAGAAGTATTCAGACTTGTCAGTGATTTTATCACTTATTTTAGAATTGTTTATTTTTCATTCACAAAAGTGAAAATTCTGTGTCTTTCTTACTGTTTCCTTTCATACAGGAAGCGTACCTGCTCATATACTTCCGCAAAATCGATTTCCAGATCACCTTCCCATATTCCCACAGGAACTTTCGCATCAAACCCGTAGAGCACCGGATATTCATCATGTTCAAAATCATAGACAATAACCGTCTTTCTTACGGGATCGATCATCCAATACTCCCTGACTCCTGCATTCAGATACTTGTTCAGCTTGATCACAGAATCCTTCTTCTTCGTTGACTTTGAGAGCACTTCAATGATAAAGTCCGGGGCCCCGTACACACAGCGCTCAATGATCTTATCCCTGTCGCATACGATGACCACGTCCGGCTGGACCATTGTCTTATTATCGCAGTCCAGCTGAACATCAAGAGGCGAGATCATGGGGATACATTTCCCGCCCTTCCCCAGCACATGCTGCAGCAGTTTACTGTAGATATATCCTCCGATGATCTGATGGACCGATGTCGGCGCAGTCATGTCATAGATCACCCCATCGATCAGCTCCGCCCTGACGTCGTCAGGAAGGGCATAGTAGTCATCCAGGTCATACATCCCCTGCCGCTTCACCCCATATACGCTCTGCGCTTCCCGTACCATCTCCGGCCAGCTGTCTGCGGTATCGCTGCCAAGCACTTTTTCCAGAGCCATGAGAGTCTCATATCTGGGAGTCAATGTGATCCCGCCCAGGACTTTCTGGACCGTTCCGGCAGGAATGCCGGACAGTTCCGCGATCTGTGCATATGTGTATCCCAGCTCTCTTTTCCGCTCCTGCATTTCCTTGATCGTCATTGCTTCTCTCCCCTTCTTTCTGTAAGTTCCTATCTTCTTTCTAAAACAAAGATAACATGTTTTTATCCATATTTCAACCACTTTTATCCATTAAAAATCCATTTTATCCATTTCATGGATTGTTCATGGATAGTTTGTCTTTTATCCGAAAAACACTCCCTGCCTCCTGTCTGCTGACTGGTTTTTTATGTTTTCTTGAATTTTCCCCCGTTCCTGCTACAATAGAGATGGCCCGCTCCGGCGGCCCAAGGATTGACATGTTAACGGAGGTCAAAAGTTATGAGTACGATCCTCATCGTTGATGATGATGTTTACATCGGAGATATGCTCGAAGAGATACTGACAAAAGAAGGATACCGGACCGCAAGGGCCTACTCGGGCACAGAGGCGCTGATGTATCTGTCCTCTGCCAGGCCGGATCTGATCCTTCTGGATCTGATGCTCCCGGGACTGTCAGGGGAAGAGCTCCTGCCGCTCATCAAGGACATCCCTGTGATCGTGGTGAGCGCAAAGGCTGAGACTTCAGACAAAGTAGGGCTTCTGCTGGGCGGGGCCTGTGATTATATCACCAAGCCATTCGACACCGCAGAACTCCTGGCGAGGATCACCGTGCAGCTGCGCAGGGCGGCATCCGCCCCCGCGCCTGCCCCTGTCCTCACCTTCCGCTCACTCACTCTTGATATTGCCTCCCACTCGGTCAGCGTAGCGGATACCCCGGTGCGTCTGACCCAGACTGAGTACGCCATATTAAAACTGCTGATGCAGAACCCGTCCCAGGTCATTGCCAGATCCCTTTTGCTGGACAGGATCAGCGAAGACACTCCCGACTGCACAGAGAGCTCTCTGAAAGTACATGTCAGCAATCTGCGGAGAAAGCTGAAAGCAGTTGATGGAAATGACTATATCGAAGCTGTCTGGGGGATCGGATTTAAACTGAACGAGGAAATACGTTAAGGAAATATCTTAACTGTTTCTTTACCTTTTTCTTTACCGCTTTCTTAACCCCTGCCTGGTAGGATCATCCATGTAAACATTATTACAGGAGGTTTTATTTATGGAGTATATTCTGACAGCAGAATCTCTGGGCAAGCAGTACAGGCACTTCAAGGCTCTGGACAGCTTTTCCATCCATGTGCCGAAAGGCTCTATCTATGGCTTTGTAGGGAAAAACGGCGCGGGAAAGACAACTTTCATCCGCCTCATATGCGGGCTGCAGGAGCCTACATCCGGCAGCTATACATTATACGGGGTAAAAAATACGAATCCCGGTATCACGAAAAGCCGCCGGAGGATGGGCGCTGTGGTTGAGACGCCTTCCATCTACCTGGATATGACTGCGGAAGACAACTTAAAGGAACAGTACCGCATCATCGGTCTGCCCTCCTTTGATGACATCCCGGAGCTTCTGCGCCTTGTAGGGCTCGAGAACACGGGAAAGAAAAAAGCGAAAAATTTCTCTCTGGGCATGAAGCAGCGCCTGGGCATAGCCATCGCCCTTGCCGGCAGCCCGGACTTCCTCATACTGGACGAACCGGTAAACGGGCTCGACCCCCAGGGCATCATCGAAATGCGCGAACTGATCTTAAAACTGAACCAGGAACGGCAGATCACCTTCCTGATCTCCAGCCATATCCTTGACGAGCTCTCCCGGCTTGCCACCCATTACGGGTTCATCGACAGCGGACATATGGTAAGAGAGCTGAGCGCCAGGGAGCTGGATGCGGCATGCCGCAAATGTATCCGTGTGCAGGTATCTGATATCCATGCCCTCACCCGGGTGCTGGATGAGATGGATATTGAATACAATATCTTCTCTGATACAATGGCTGATATTTTTGCCAGAATCAATGTCTCTAGTCTCACCCTCGCACTGGCGGAGAAGGGATGTGATGTCATTTCCCTGACCGAGCGCGAGGAGAGTCTTGAGAGTTTTTATGTAAATCTGATCGGGGGAGGGAAGGCGTCATGAGCAGACTGTTATCCGCGGATTTCGCGAAATTGAAAAAAAGCCGTTTTTTCTGGCTGTGTATCATCGGTATGGCTGTGTTTGGTCTCTATATGAAGATCATGGAATATATCTCCACACAGCAGTATTTTTCCAGGTCCCCGGCGCTGCACTCCATGCTTTCTATATATGCCATGGTCATCGGTTTTCTGACGGCTGCCTTTGTCAGCCTTTTCGTGGGAACTGAGTACAGCGACGGCACGATACGCAACAAACTCATCATCGGCCACTCCAGGGCAGCGATCTACTTTTCCAACCTGATCACCTGTTCTGCGGCAGGACTCTTTATGTGTCTTGCCTACCTGCTCCCGGCAGCCGCGGCGGGAATCCCTCTGTGCGGGATGGAAACTGCGGATTTCCGATATATCGTCAGCATGTTTCTGTGCAGCTTCATCATGACGCTGGCTTTCACATCCCTGTGCACTCTCGTGGGGATGCTCTGCCAGAACAAAGCGGTAACAGCGGTGGTCACGATCCTCTCGGTATGCCTGCTCTTTGTGGCGTCTATCTATATATCCGCCAGGCTGAGCGAACCTGAGACGTACCAGGAAGTCACCGCCCTCGCCGGGGACGGCTCTGTCACAAGTACCAGAGACGTGCCGAACCCGGGCTATCTGCGCGGCACCCAGCGGCAGATCTACAAATTTCTGGATGGATTCCTGCCCACCGGGCAGTCTGTCATCCTCACCCGCGGCGACCAGGGATCACCATTCCTTCTCATGTCCGCCTATTCCGCGGGGATCACAGCCGCAGCGACAGGGATCGGGATCTTCCTGTTCCGCAAAAGAGATATAAAGTAGCAGCTGCAATATTCCATTCCGGCTGCAGGATCCGAACATAAAAAGGAGTTGTAACATGGTATTCTGGCTATGCTGCCTGACCGGCATTCTCATTGCGATCATCATCCTGCTTACACTTAAGATCCATCTGCTGAGAAAATCAGCAGATGAGATCTCGGACGCCTTTTCTGACCGCCTCACGTCGGACAGCAATGTGCTGATCGATCTTTCCAGCCGGGACAGGCATATGAGAAACCTTGCTTATACTATCAATAAAGAGCTGAAGAAACTTATCAATGACAGGCACCGGTATCAGCAGGGCGACGCTGAGCTGAAAAATGCCGTCACCAACATCTCCCATGACCTGAGGACTCCTCTCACTGCGGTCTGCGGTTATCTGGATATGCTGGATAAAGAAGAGCTGGGCGAAAACGCGAAAAGATACCTGAAGATCATCCGGGGACGCACAGAGATCATGAAACAGCTCACAGAAGAGCTGTTCCGGTATTCCGTATTCACTTCTGTCTCAGACGGCACGCCCAGCGAGCCGGTGATCCTGAACAGCGCTTTGGAAGAAAGCATATCCGCAATGTATACCGCACTGAAAGAAAAGCATATCACGCCTTCCATCACCATGCCGGATGCCAAAGTAAAGCGGATGCTCAACCGCAATGCGCTGTCCCGCATCTTTGGCAATATCATCAGCAACGCTGTCAAGTACAGCGACGGGGACCTTGAGATCACTCTGGAAGAAAACGGAAGGATCACCTTCTCCAATCACGCGGAAAAACTGGACGAGATACAGGTAGGGCGTCTCTTCGACCGCTTCTACACAGTGGAGACCGCCTCCTCAGGCTCAACCGGACTTGGGCTCTCCATCGCCCGGGCGCTGACAGAACAGATGGGCGGCAGCATTGACGCAGAATATGAGGACGGGATGATACTTATACATGTACATTTCCCAAAGCATCTGTTATAATAGCAGGGTCAGCATACAGGGGTTTCTGTATGCTGACCCTGAATTTACTGAAATTTAATGATACGAAAGGATGGATCCACATGGCACATAAACAGGATATACAGGCTGATACAGAGGAAAAGGCTTCGGTCGGGAAAGAACTGTTCCAGTGGGTGCTTGTCATCCTCGGCGCAGTCATCCTGGCGTTTCTGATCGATACCTTTGTGATCGTAAACGCGCAGATCCCTTCCGGATCCATGGAAAATACGATCATGACCGGCGACCGGGTATTCGGGAACCGGCTTGCCTACAAATTCAGCGATCCAAAACGGTTTGACATCATTATCTTCAAATACCCTGACGACGAGAGCCAGCTCTTTATAAAACGGATCATCGGGCTCCCCGGAGAGACCGTGGAGATCCATGACGGAAACATCTATATCAACGGCTCTGACAGCCCGCTTGAAGATGTGGATATCAAAGAACCCATGGAAGGAAGCTTCGGTCCTTACACCGTGCCGGAAGGCTGCTACTTCGTCATGGGCGACAACCGGAACAACTCCAGGGACTCCCGCTACTGGGAGAATACCTTCGTCTCAGAGGATGAGATACTGGGCAAGGCAGTGCTCCGGTACTGGCCGCTGAATAAGATGAAGCTTCTGTAAATATATTTCAAAAGGCATCACCACGGAGTCGCTTCCATGGTGATGCCTTCTACTATATATCTATATCTTTTTATTAATATCTGTCCATTATTCTCCCCCGACATCCTCGATCAGCAGGGAATCCAGCTTATCCATATCATCCTTATCAATCTCAAAATCTGCTCCGCCTTCTTTGGTGACATGGAGGACAGCATCCTCTGCCTCCCCATAGAGCATCCCTGCATCCATCTGGCCTTTGAGCACATCATAATAAATCTGGTAGATCTCTCTCTGCATCTCTTCCTCTGTCGGCATCTCAGCGCCATTCATCACACTGTCCGTCACCTGGTCGGCATACGCCTGCGCTTTTTCCTGAAATGCCGCATATGTATCGGGGAACAGCGTGACCGGCTTGACCTTGACGGTCACACTGTAGACATTGTTTTCTCCGCGCACCGGCTCCCCCACCGTATAACTGACACTCTTCGCAAGCTCGCTGAACAGCTCCCTGTATTTCGGCAGGAGCTCTTCCGGCATGTCCGACGTCTCAAAGCCTTTCATCGTAGCATCCAGATTATCCTCGAAGATCTGCTCTGCCTCTTTCTCTGAGACACCCGTGATCTCCACATACTTGTCCGTCTTATTCCTGTAAGACACATCCAGCACTGCCTGCACATATTCTCCTGCGTCAAACCGGTTCATATACAGATACGCTCCCGCCGCAGCTGCAGCGACAAGGACAGCGATCACCGCCGCGATGAGAATGATCCTCCTCTTTGTCATATCCTTCCTCCTTCTTTCCAGGCGGAGCCTGCACAGACTGGAATACCAGGGGCAGACACACCGCACGTACTACTGTGATCTGCCACAGTATAACACTCTGTATGAAAGAAAAAAGAAGAATCCTGTCGCTGCTGACAAAATTACTGCCTCATCACCTTAACATTTATCCTATCTCACACGACCGCCCAGGGATCTTCCTTCCCTTCTTCCCGCAGGATGCAGCTTTCTATGGAATGCTTCACCATATCGCTTACCGCCTGGTCTGTATAAAACGCCATGTGAGGGGTAACGGTCACATTCGGGAACCCTCTGAGGATATACAGGTCGCGCTTGCTGAGCACGTCTGATTTCCTGTCATAGTAGTACATGCCGAACTCATCTTCGATCACATCCAGCCCTGCTGCTCCGACTTTTCCGGATTCGACCGCCTCTATGAGCGCTTTTGTATCGATCAGCCCGCCCCTTGCCGTATTGACAATGACGACTCCGTCTTTCATCCTGCCGAACGCCTCTCTTCCAATCAGATGGAAATTATCCTCCGTCAGAGGCATATGCAGGGTGATCAGGTCGCACTCTCTGTAGACCGTTTCCAGGTCTGCGTACTGTGCGTGCTCTTTCACAGCATCATTCTCATATTTATCATAAGCATAGAGCTTACACCCAAAGCCTGACAGGTCGCGGATCACCGCCTGTCCGATCCGGCCGGTCCCCAGCACGCCGACAGTCAGATTCGGCAGTTCTCTTCCCTGGATGCCCGGAAGGGAAAAATCATTGATCTCCCCTCTCTGCATGATCCGCTTCATCTTTCGGACAGACATCAGCATCAGCATGACCGTATAATCCGCCACGCATTCCGGGGAATAAGAAACATTGCTCACATGGATGCCAAATTCCTTTGCCGCCTCGATATCCACATGGTCATACCCGATCGTCCGGGTAGAGATCATCTTTACTCCGATGTCATGGAACTTCTTCATCAGTTCCCTGTCGATCTTTGACGTAATGATCGTCACATATTCATACCCCTCCGCCAGATGCGCATTTTCCAGAGTCGGGGCGTCCGTGCAGATGCCGAGCTCCACCCCATACTCCTTCGAAAATTTCTGAAAATATTCCGCCTCGTCAAATTCTCTGTAATTATATGCAAAAATTTTCATCTCTTCTGCCTCTCTTCCTGAAACTCACTGGTTTTATATCAGTCCGTAATGTCTCATCGCATGGAAAATCCCGTCTTCCTCTACTGTCTTTGTCACATATTCTGTATATGGTTCCAACACCTGCGCATGTTCTCCCATCGCCACTGCATGGTCCGCGTATTCAAACATCGCAAGGTCATTGCTGCTGTCCCCGAATACATACGCCTGGTCCTTTGCAAAACCGAGTTTCTCTACGATAAACTCACATGCTGTCGCCTTGGAATACCCTTTCTGGATGACTTCATAGGCATTTCCGCCCCTGTCCATTGCCTCCATATCCTCATCGATGAATGCAAGGAATGATCCCAGGTCGCTCTTCCCATCCGCATAGATAAACAGCTTATCATAGATAAAGTCTCCCCGCTCCATGGAACATTCGATCCCCATGCCTTTCGCCCGGAAGTAGCGCCTTGTCGTCTCCAGCTTATCAAAGCGGCTGATGCGCTCCGGGAAATACACGTCCTCCGGTCCTTCTGCCACTCCCCCGAGGCCGCATTCAAACATTTTCTCGATCACCGCTCTCCCGCGCTCCCGGGAAAGAGAACGCTGAAACAAAATCTCATCATGGTAAACAATGCACGTCCCGCACCCGCACAGATACCCGTCAAAGGGAAGCCGCCGGATTTCTGCCGGGATGCTGCACACAGTTCTCCCTGTGTTGATGAACAGGAGATGCCCCGCATCCTTCGCCCTCCGGAGCGCTTCAGCCGCGCTGTCCGGTATCTCTTTCGTAACTTCGCTCAGCAAAGTCCCGTCTATGTCAAAAAATAAAACCGCTTTTTCCATTCTCTTCTCCATCCTGCTGTTTTCTCTGTCTTTTTCTATGCCTTTTTCTTTGTCTTTCATCAGAAAGACCGCGTTCACGGAAAAAGCACCGCAGTACATTTCTTCCGCAAATACGGTCTCTGATTTTGTTTTTATATGTCCCGGACAGCTCCCCTGCTGTCCGCTGCCGCCCTGACCTGGCGGCTCTGCCAGCCCTCTTTAATGTCTGCGCCTGCTTTTAAACATTTCAACGATATCCACCATCTCCTGTGACGGATTTGATACCACCGCTGCCTTTGCCACCGGGCACGGCGGATCTTCTCTCACACTGTCCACCGCCGATGTCACTGCCGCGACACTTCCCCCGACAAAAATCAGTACATGCCCTCCGCACTTTGTATCCTGCGTCACATACTCTACTTCCGCTGTCTTCAGCATACGGTCTGTCACCAGGATACCATTCGCTTCGCCCACGACTTCCACCAGCCCATAAGCTCCGTATCTCATATCTGTACCTTCCCTTTCTCAGTCACCAGTCCACTACTTGTTGATCGTCATCGTCAGCGCTGTTTCTGTATCTTCCGACGGAGCTGCGATCACATTATGCGATATGATCTTCGCCAGCGGGCGGGCAGTCTCCAATGCAGCCTCCATCGCTGCTTTCACATCAGATACCGTACCTCTCATCTTGACACACGCTCCTGCTGAAAGACGGTTCCTCTCCACTGCCTGTATCTTCACATTCGCCGCCTTTGCCGCCGCATCCAGTGCTACAAAGCAGATACACTCACTGTCCAGCTCAAACATTCCTATTGCCATTCCTCTATACTCTTCCGCCATACGTTCCTCCTGATACCAGACTATACAGCCGGTCCAAAAATCTTCTATATTTCTATTATCAACTGTTCTTTGATCTTGTCAATCTTTTTATGGATCTTTTTGTGCAAATCACAGTATTTTACCTCATATATTATTTATAAACTCCATGTTCTGAAGGAATATATGACATGAACCGTTTTTTCAAGCACAAGATCCGCCCTTTCTTTAAAAACAAGCTCCTGACAAAAAAGACCGGCCTCTTTCTTCTGCTCTTTCTTGTCTCCTACGCTTCCGGGACAGGGATCGGTTTTCTCAGCGGACAGTTCCATGCACAAACCGGCAAAGCACATACTGACATCAAAGCAGTCACTGCCTCAGCCGAAGGCAACTGGGGTCTGAGCTTCCAGGAAGACGGGCAGCCGCCCGTCGCCAACGCCACCTTTGAAGAGCTGGCCCAATATGACGCCTGGTATGCACAGGACACGGATGAGAAAGTCCTTTACCTGACCTTTGACTGCGGATATGAGAACGGCAATACCGGTAAAATACTTGACGCCTTAAAAAAGCATGACGTATCCGCCACCTTTTTCGTAGTCGGGACCTACATAGAATCCGAGCCTGAACTGGTCAAAAGAATGTGCGAAGAAGGCCACACAGTGGGAAATCACACATGGCACCACCCGGATATGTCCCAGATCGCGTCCATGGATTCCTTCCGGAAAGAATTAGAAGACGTGGAACGCGCCTACAAAGAAGTGACCGGAAAAGAAATGACAAAATACTACCGCCCTCCTCAGGGGAAATTCAGCGAGGCAAACCTGCAGATGGCAAAAGAACTGGGATATAAAACCTTTTTCTGGAGCCTTGCCTACGTAGACTGGTATGATGATGACCAGCCCACAAAAGAAGAAGCCTTTGACAAACTGCTGGGGCGCATCCATCCAGGAGCAGTCGTGCTGCTCCACAGCACATCCGATACCAATGCTGAGATATTAGATGAACTGATCGGGGAATGGGAGAAAATGGGATATCAGATACGGCCGCTGGAACAATTAAGCGGGTAAAATCTGGATTTGTGGAGGATCCTTCCTTCAAATATAACGTCCGAAAACCGTCGATATAATTCAAGACGTTTTCGCGGCGGACGGGGATATGGCTCGGGTTCCGGTTCCGTAATCCGGGAAAGACGTAAAAGGGAGAAAACATGGCTAAAAGCAATTGTCCGGCGGAAGATTCGGCTCCGCCTCAGGCATCCGCCGGACAATTAACGCCACGCTTCCTCCCTTTAAGTCTTTCCGGCAGATTACTCCAAGTCACCGTCGCCATATCCCCATCCGCCGCGAA
>DWUV01000047.1 GCA_019120595.1 Candidatus Mediterraneibacter tabaqchaliae
ATTCATGGGTACACTGTGGAATACTTATGCATTCTTTGTTCTCTATGCGAATATCGACGAGTTCGACGCGACAAAATATACACTGGAGTACGATAAGCTTTCCGTAATGGATAAATGGCTCCTCTCCAAGATGAATACCATGGTAAAAGCTGTGGACGACAATCTCGGCAATTACCGCATCCCGGAGGCGGCAAGAGCGCTCCAGGAGTTCGTGGACGACATGAGCAACTGGTATGTAAGGAGAAGCCGCGAGCGTTTCTGGGCAAAGGGCATGGAGCAGGATAAGATCAATGCATACATGACACTGTATACAGCTCTTGTGACCGTATCCAAGGCGGCGGCTCCGATGATCCCGTTCATGACAGAGGAGATCTACCAGAACCTTGTGCGCAGCATTGACAAAGACGCGCCGGAGAGCATCCACCTGTGCCTCTTCCCGGAAGTGCATGAGGAGCAGATCGACGCAGAGCTGGAGCAGAACATGGACAATGTCCTGAAGCTCGTAGTCATGGGACGCGCGTGCAGGAATACTTCCAATATCAAGAACCGCCAGCCCATCGGCCAGATGTTTGTGAAAGCATCGTTCGGCCTCCCGGAATTTTACCAGGAGATCGTCGCTGATGAACTGAATGTTAAGAATATTAAGTTTACTGACGATGTAAGAGACTTTACTTCATATACTTTTAAACCGCAGTTAAAGACAGTCGGGCCAAAATATGGTAAAATGTTAGGCGGCATCAAAGCTGCCCTGGACGCTCTGGACGGAAACGCGGCCATGGATGAGGTCAATGAGACCGGAGCCCTGAAGCTGGATGTGAACGGACAGGAGATCACTCTCTTCAGAGAAGACCTGCTCATCGACACAGCCCAGACGGAAGGCTATGTATCGGAAAATGACAACGGCATTACTGTCGTCCTGGATACGAACCTGTCTGAAGAACTTCTTGAGGAGGGATTCGTGCGCGAGATCATCAGCAAGATCCAGACAATGAGAAAAGAAGCGGACTTCAAGGTCATGGACCGGATCAGAGTAACGTATGAAGGAACAGAAAAGGCAGAGGCAGTTTTCGAAAAATACGCAGGACAGATCAGCGGAGAGGTATTGGCTGACCAGGTTGTAAAAGCAGAGCCGGCAGGCTTCGTGAAGGAGTGGAAGATCAATGGCGAAGCAGTTACAATGGGCGTGGAAAAGGAAGGAAAATAGAACGATGTTCAGCAAAAGATTTGAAAAAGAAACATTTAAAGAGACAGTAAAAGAGAATGTGAAAACACTGTACAGAAAAACGGTTGAAGAGGCAACTCCGCAGCAGCTGTTCCAGGCAGTGTCCTATGCGGTGAAGGATGAGATCTTTGACGACTGGTTTGCGACGCAGAAAGCTTATGATGAGAAGGATGCCAAGACTGTGTACTATATGTCCATGGAGTTCCTGATGGGCCGTGCCCTGGGAAATAACCTCATCAATATGAAAGCATACAAAGAAGTCAGGGAAGCGCTTGACGAGATGGGGATCGACCTGGATGTGGTCGAGGACCAGGAGCCGGACGCGGCTCTCGGAAACGGAGGCCTGGGAAGGCTTGCCGCATGTTTCCTGGATTCCCTTGCAACACTGAACTACCCGGCTTACGGCTGCGGCATCCGCTACCGCTATGGTATGTTCAAGCAGAAGATCGAGAACGGATACCAGAAGGAAGTGCCGGATGACTGGCTAAAGGAAGGCAACCCGTTCGAGCTGCGCAGGGAAGAGTATGCAAAGGAAGTGCGTTTCGGCGGCAATATCCGTTTTGAGAAAGACCCGGTTACGGGCAAGGATAAATTTATCCAGGAGAATTATGAGTCTGTACTCGCGATCCCGTACGATATGCCGATCGTCGGATACGGCAACCATGTGGTGAATACGCTGCGCGTATGGGATGCACAGGCAATTACCAACTTCAAGCTGGATGAGTTTGACAGAGGAAATTACCATAAAGCGGTAGAGCAGGAAAACCTGGCAAAACTGATCGTTGACGTCCTTTACCCGAACGATAACCATTATTCGGGGAAAGAGCTCCGTCTGAAACAGCAGTATTTCTTCATTTCCGCGAGCCTGCAGGCGCTGATCGCGAAATACAAGAAGAAACACAGCGATATCAGGAAGCTGCACGAGAAAGTCGTGATCCAGATGAATGATACTCATCCGACCGTTGCGGTTCCCGAGCTGATGCGCCTGCTGATCGACCAGGAAGGGCTGAACTGGGAGGAAGCATGGGATGTGACGACAAAGACCTGTGCGTATACAAACCATACGATCATGGCAGAGGCGCTTGAGAAATGGCCGATCGACCTGTTCTCCAAGCTTCTCCCGCGTATCTACCAGATCGTACAGGAGATCGACCGCAGGTTCCTCATCAAAGTCCGCGAGATGTATCCGGGCAATGAGAATAAAGTGAAGAAGATGGCGATCCTCATGGACGGACAGGTGCGCATGGCGAACATGGCGATCGTGGCAGGCTTCTCCGTAAACGGCGTGGCAAAACTCCACACAGAGATCCTCAAGAACCAGGAGCTGAAAGACTTCTATGAGATGATGCCGGAGAAATTCAACAACAAGACAAACGGTATCACACAGAGAAGATTCCTCGCCCACGGCAACCCGCTGCTGGCTGACTGGATCACAGACAAGATCGGAGACGGCTGGATCACAGACCTGTCAAAGATCGCGAACTTAAAGCCATATGTAAACGATGAGAACGCAAGGCGCGAGTTCATGCAGATCAAGTACCAGAACAAAGTACGCCTGGCAAAATATATCAAGGAGCACAACGGCATTGACGTGGACCCGAGATCCATCTTTGACGTACAGGTAAAACGTCTCCACGAGTACAAACGCCAGTTCCTGAACATCCTGCATATCATGTATCTGTACAATCAGATCAAGGAGCATCCGGAGATCTCCTTCTACCCGAGGACATTTATCTTCGGCGCGAAGGCAGCGGCAGGCTACCTGAGGGCAAAGGAGACGATCAAGCTGATCAACTCCGTGGCGGATGTAGTGAACAATGACCGCAGCATCAACGGAAAGCTGAAAGTCGTATTTATCGAAGACTACCGTGTATCCAACGCGGAGATCATTTTCGCGGCAGCGGATGTCAGCGAGCAGATCTCCACAGCGTCCAAAGAGGCGTCCGGTACAGGAAACATGAAGTTCATGCTCAACGGCGCTCCGACACTGGGCACCATGGACGGGGCGAATGTAGAGATCGTACAGGAAGTCGGCGAGGAGAATGCGTTTATCTTCGGACTGAGCTCAGAGGAAGTCATCAACTACGAGAACAACGGCGGCTACAACCCGCAGGATATCTATTTCAATGACTGGGAGCTCAAGCGTGTGGTCGATCAGCTCATGGACGGCACATACTCACACGGCGACCACAATATGTACAAGAACCTGTATAATTCACTGCTCAATACACAGTGCACGGACAGGGCGGATATGTACTTTATCCTGAAGGATTTCCGTTCTTACGCAGACGCGCAGAAGCGGGTTGAGGAGGCGTACCGCGACCAGCAGAGGTGGTCGCGCATGGCAATGATGCAGACAGCGTGCAGCGGCAAATTCTCTTCCGACAGGACGATCGAAGAGTATGTCAGGGATATCTGGCATCTGGAGAAGGTTGAAGTCCCGGCGGGACAGGATGACTAAACCGAAGCAGCACAGAGGAACAGAGACGGGGAATGACAGAAAACAGGAGGCGGTAATAAATGGACAGAGATTATCACTATATGTATGAATATAATTACCCGGCCGGCAGCAGTCCGGATGGCCTGATCAGCGTGATCATGTCAGTTTATCTGATCATCCTTACGCTGGTGCTGATCCTGGCACTGGTAAGCTACATCTTCCATTCGGTCGGACTGTATACGATCGGAAAACGGATGGGAAAAGAATACCCGTGGCTGGCGTTTATCCCTTACGCGAGGGATTATTTCCAGGGCGAACTCGCCGGACCGATCAAACTGAAAAACAAAGAGATCAAAAATCCGGGGATCTGGAACCTGGTCATTCCGATCATATCCAGTGTCCTGGCAGGAATATTTGCAGCGATCATATTGTTTGTGACAGGTTTGGGAGCAGCCGCTCAGATAGCAGGTTATGGCGGCATGGGGATCGCAGCGCTGCTGGCGGTTCTGTTCTACACAGCGCTGATCGTTGCCGCTGTGGCGCTTGCCGCGGCGCAGATGGTGCTTACGGCTCTGATCAATAAGCAGATCCTGGAACATTTTACTGACGGGAATATGCCGATCGTGCATGCAGTGCTGTCGATAGCAGTCCCGCTCTACGAAGCGTTCTGTTTCTTTATAATGCGGAACAAGGATTTCAGGCCCGGGATGGAGCCTGAGATCACACCCCCTCCGGCGCCGATCCCTCCGATGATTCCGGGCGGGCCGGGGGCTCCGGTGCCCCCGCCGGCATCACCGATGTCTCCGACACCTCCGATGTCACCGGTGCCGCCTGTGACTCAGGCGCCGCCTGACATGCCGGAACCGGCAGAACCGGAAGCAAAGACAGAGCGGGAGGCAGCAGGAACTCCCATGGAAACTCCGGGGGAAACAGCCCCAGAGCCTGCGGAAAAACAGATCCCGGATACGGATGAGGCGGAAAAAGCAGAATGACAGAGGACAGCTCTTCATACAATAACGTATGGAGGGCTGTTTTTTATGGATCGATATCTTATAGAACAGAAACTGAAGTCAGCGGCCGCCTTTCTTGCGATCCTGATCCTGCTCCCGTACATTATCTCTGTATTCGTAAACGGCGCGGACGCTGCTGCGGGAGACGGCAGCGCTTCCTTTTATGTCAGGGCGGAAGTCCCGGATACTGAGGAAGCGGACGGGGTCAGGGAAATCGGCTGGACCGATTATCTCGCGGGAGTCCTCGCCAGAGAAATGCCTGCGGAGTTTGGGGAGGAGGCGATGAAGGCGCAGGCAGTGCTCATCAGGACACAGATCTACAGGGAGCTGAGCGGATCCGAGGATAAGATCCTCCGCATGGAGTATATGACAGCGGAAGAGATGAAAAAGCAATGGGGACAGGAAAAGGCAGCGGAATATTATGACAGATACATACGTGCTGTGGAACAGACAGATGATACGGTCCTCATGTACGGAGACGGATATGCATGGACGCCGTTCCATCAGTCCAGCTGCGGGATGACCAGGAGTGCGTCCGAAGTTATGGGTACGGAGGAGTATCCTTATATCGCTGTCAGGGAATGCCCGGAAGACAAAGAAGCGGACAATGAGATCCAGACATTTACATTTACTTTTCAGGAGATCCAGGCCGCATGCCGCGATTTCCTCGTTGCCGCCGAAGACGGGGAACAGGCGGAGAAAGGCTATGACTTTGCTGATTTTGAGATCACGGCATATGATTCGGCGGGATATGTCAGTCAGCTTCGGATCGGGGATACGTTCTGTACGGGGGATCAGTTCAGGGATGCCCTGGGTCTGCCGTCCGGTGCTTTTTCTTTCAGCGAAATGCAGAAAGACGGAGAAGCCGGGGAAGGGATGAAGATCACAACAACCGGGAATGGACACGGGCTTGGGATGAGTCTGTGGACAGCGGAAAAGATGGATGAAGACGGAATGGGATATGAAGAAATCCTTTCTTTTTTCTTTGAGGGCACGGAACTGAAAAAGGATATCCAGGAGACAGAGCTGTTCTGATATCCGGAGGAGATGCGTAATAGGGAGCTCCCATAAACGGCTGCTTCTATAAACGGCTGCTTCCATAAAAGGGATCTTCCGTAAAAGAACTTTTCCGGCATGCGGAATAATCAGGCCCCTTTCTGGCAAAACTATAGCCAGAGGTGATGACAATGAATAAAAATGAAAGACCATCCTTTTTAAAAGGGAGGGGCGCCGCGATCGGCATCGTGATCTGTTTTGTGGCGGTCATTGCACTGGTAGGGGTATATACATTTAATAACTATCAGAAGGATATTGACGAGCAGATGGCGAAAGCTGAAGAGCAGGCGGAAAAGCTTACAGAAGATAAGACAGAAGAGACAACGGCGGATGATATTACGCTGCCCGAAGCAGAGGACAGAGCACAGGACGGGGACGGCATGACCGGGGACGGCGGGACCGCTCTGACGGATGAAGAGTCCGGACAGCAGGACACCGCAGCTGCTGAAGGAGAGAACGCCGGCGGGGCTGAAACATCGGGTGCAGATACATCCGGCGTATGGTTCTCGGAAGACAGCGTCCTTACATGGCCTGCCAGCGGAGCTGTGATCCTGGGCTACAGCATGGACCAGACTGTGTTTTTTCAGACTCTGGAGCAGTACAAGTATAATCCGGCGATGATCATCGGGGGTGAAGTCGGCGAGACGATCACGGCTTCTGCCGCGGGGATCGTGACCAATATCGAGGAGACAGCCCAGACAGGGACAACCGTCAGCCTGGACATGGGGAACGGCTATACGGCTGTGTACGGCCAGCTTACAGATGTCCCTCTCTCAGCGGGGGACTATGTCGGTGCGGGAGAAACGCTCGGCGTCCTGAGCGAGCCGACCAGGTATTACAGTATAGAGGGACCGAACCTGTACTTTGAGATCCTCAAAGACGGGGAACCTGTAGATCCGATGAATTATATGGAATAGTCCAAAGCGGATTTGCAAAATCATGCGGAATAGAATACAATACAGGCAGGAAGCGCCCGGTGCTCCTGCCTGGATCAGGAGATCCCGCGGCGCTGCGCGAGTAAGAGAGGTGCGGGAAGTGAATTATACTTATATTGTCAGATGCAGCGACGGGACTCTCTATACCGGCTGGACCAATGACCTTGACAAGCGGATCAGGGACCACAATGAAGGGCGGGGAGCCAAATATACCCGGCCCCGCAGGCCGGTATCCCTGGCATACTATGAAGAGTTTGCCACCAAGGAGGAGGCGATGAGCCGGGAGTGGGCGATCAAGCATCTGCCCCGGAGAAAAAAGGAAGAGATGATCCGCGGCGGGAGAGATCTTTCGGCAGGACCGGCGGGCAGAAGAGAAGGAATTTGACTTTTTATTGCAGGAAAAGGGGAATATTATGTATAATAAAAGAAAAAGGAGTAAGGACCATGAGAAAATTTATTGGAGTTGACCTTGGGGGTACAAACATACGGGCGGCGATCGTAAGCGAGGATGGCACGATCCTGAATATGAAGAAGTCAGAGAGCCATCCGGAGCGCGGCGCGGAGGCTGTCATGGAGACGATGACCTCTCTGATCGAGAGCCTGGAAGGCTATGAGGAATGCGAAGGGATCGGTATGGGGATCCCGGGTCCGATCGATACGGTCAATGGGAAGATCATCGTATCCACAAACCTGCCGAAGCTCATCGGATTCCCGATCGCAGATTACATACAGAAGCATTTCCAGAAGCCGGCTTATATGGATAACGACGTGAAAGTAGCGGCTCTTGGCGAAGCAGTGCTCGGCGGAGGAAAAGGCTATCCTATCGTTTATTATGTGACGATCTCCACAGGGATCGGCGGGGCGCTTGTCATCGATAAAAAAGTGATCAGCGGACAGAACGGACATGCCGGAGAGATCGGAAATATCTGCATCGACCGCAGCCGGGAGAAATATAATATCCTGAATGTGGGCGCAGTGGAGAACGAAGCCAGCGGCACAGCGATCACCCGCAAGGGAAAGGCTGTATTCGGGGACAGCATAACCAATGCTGGAGATGTCTTTGAACTGGCGAGAAAGGGCGATGAGAAGGCTCTTGAGATCGTGGACGCTATGGCGTATGACCTTGCCATGATGTTCAGCGCGATCGGGCATATCATAGATCCCCATGTGTTTGTCGTAGGCGGCGGCGTAATGAAAGGCAAGGATGTCTTCTTTGATAAAATGGAGAAATATTACCGCTCCATGATCCATGTAGGGATGCAGTCCGTAGTGTTTAAGGAGGCAGAGCTGGAGGAGCCCGGGATCGTGGGCGCTGCGATGCTCCCGATGACTCAGAAATAACGATGACTCAGAAATAAGAAAATACCGCGCGGGAAGTCAGCGCAGATAAGAAAAACTCCGGGAAATATGCTGGGTGTGCCGGCATATTCCCCGGAGTTTTCTGTTCCGCGTATGGCAACCCATACGGGAGTGTATGTTTTTAGTAGTTTTCAGCCTTTCTCTCGAAATAAGCTCTCGGGTGCGCGCATACCGGGCAGATCTCCGGCGCTTCCTCACCCTCGTAGATGTATCCGCAGTTGTTGCATTTCCATCCGAGAGGAGCCTCGTCTTTAAATGTTTTTCCCAGGCGGTAGTGGTCGAGAAGCTTCTGGTAGCGTTTCTCGTGCGCTGCCTCTACCTCGGCGACACCGCGGAATTTTGCGGCGAGTTCCGGGAATCCTTCTGTCTCGGCCTCCTCAGCCATCCTCTTATACATATCGGTCCACTCGTAATTCTCACCGGCAGCTGCATCGGCCAGGTTTTCCTCAACGCTGCCGATCCCGTGGAACTCTTTGAACCACATTTTGGCATGCTCTTTTTCCTGGTTTGCGGTTTCCTCAAAGATGTTCGCCATCTGTACGAATCCGGCCTTTCTTGCGGCGGAAGCGTAATAGGTATATTTGTTGCGCGCCTGTGATTCACCTGCGAATGCTTCCATCAGGTTTTTTTCTGTTTTTGTTCCCTCGTATTTCGACATAATGGGACCCTCCTGTCATTATTAGCCGAAGTATCTCTTCAGAAGCCCTGCGAATGCTTTTCCGTGACGGGCCTCGTCTCTTGCCATCTCGTGAACTGTATCGTGGATCGCGTCAAGGTTTGCGGCTTTCGCACGTTTCGCAAGGTCAAATTTACCTGCAGTAGCGCCGTTCTCAGCCTCTACACGCATCTCAAGGTTCTTCTTTGTGCTGTCTGTAACGACTTCGCCGAGGAGCTCTGCGAATTTAGCAGCGTGCTCTGCCTCTTCGTAAGCAGCCTTCTCCCAGTACAGGCCGATCTCCGGATATCCTTCTCTGTGAGCAACTCTTGCCATTGCAAGATACATACCTACCTCAGAGCACTCGCCCTCGAAGTTTGCTCTCAGGTCAGCAAGGATGTCCTCGCTTACACCCTGTGCAACGCCTACAACGTGCTCAGCAGCCCATGTCATCTCGCCGGACTGCTCCTGGAATTTCTCAGCCGGAGCGTGGCATACCGGACATTCAGCCGGAGCAGCCTCTCCTTCATAAACATAACCACATACTGTACATACCCATTTTTTCATGATCTTTGTCTCCTTTTCTTTTTTAATATATTTTTATGACTTTTTAATGCAGTCACTGCATTCACCGTAAAACAACGTGGAACTGGAAGTAATGATGCCGTCGAAGTTTTCCGCCGCCAGCCGGTTGACCTCCTCGATACTGTGCATGTCCAGATCCAGGTCCAGTAACCGTCCGCACTTTGTGCACAAAAAATGATTGTGCGGCTCGACCCTTCCGTCAAATCTGTCTCCGCCGTCCGGGGTGGAGATCTTTATCGCCTCTCCGATATCAGTAAGAAGATTCAGATTTCTGTATACAGTGCCCAGACTGATGTTTGGGAAATCTTTCTTCACATGCATATAAACCGTATCAGCGGTAGGGTGCTCCCTGGTTGACATAAGGTAATGTTTGATAGATTCGCGCTGCCTGCTGTATTTCAAAGCTGCCAATGGGGATCCCCCCTTTCATTTCTAAATGAGAATCGATGTCAATACAATAATGATAACGATTACTGTAATTAAAATATAATACACAGATACGTATTTGTCAATAGTTATTTAAATAAATGCTTATAAAATGTGAGAGGAGTCCCTGACATTGCCGCATGGATAAATTAATAATAGAAAGAAAAAGCAGTGCATATTTTCGCCGAGATATTACAAAATAATTAACAGATATGTGTGTGAAAAAGAAAAATACAGATCAAATGAACAAGAGATGTCGATGCATGTCTGAGAGAAGCCTTTAAAATCGGTTGACAATGTATAGATCAATTGATATAATGATGATGTAACAAATTTAACAAATGTGTAACATTTAGAACTTCCTACAAAAGATAAAGACATGAGATGAAGGAGGTTTTATATGGATAAGACACACATTAAGCAAAAGGTGATCCTTTCTGCTGTGGCGGGAATGATCCTGATCCCGGGGAGGGCGCATGATATACCGGCTGCGGAGAACACCGGTGAACAGCCGTTTGTGCAGGCGTCGGGGATCGAATCGGTACTGGAGAAGTGTTATGAAACAGAGGTGAAAGATAATATCAATCTCTATCTGGTGCCAACAGAAGAGGGAGAGTATTTGAATATGGCATTTTCTGATACGGAAGACTTTACCTATATCAGAAGTGCCCCGGAAGAAAACAGCAGCTGGGTCGGGAAACTGTATCAGGACTCCGCGGCTCAGGTGCTGGAATATCTGGACGGCTGGACGAAGATAAAGTCGGGGTCAGCGGAAGGTTATGTGCCTTCAGGATCGCTGATCACAGGCGGGGAGGCTTCGCGCCGGGCAAAAGAGTATGAGGACCATACGGTTACGGTCACAGCATATGTCCTGAATGTCCGGGACGGGCAGGGGACCGGAGCTGATATCCTGACCCAGGTCAGGCTCGGTGAGACATACGAAGTATCCGGAGAGCCGGTGGATGGCTGGTACCCGGTCAAAGTCGGGGAGATTGACGGCTGGGTGTCAGGAGATTATGTAACCGCAGAGGCTTCTTATTCCTATGGGGAGACAAAGGAGGAAGAAGAGGCCAGGCTGGAAGCGGAGAAGCGCAGGACGGAAGAGGTCCGGGCGGCTGAAGCGGGCGCTGCGGGGAGCGCTGTCCGGGGAAGCGGCATCACGGGCCAGGCGGTTATTGACTATGCATGTCAGTTTATCGGGAACCCGTACGTGTGGGGCGGGACAAGCTTAACTGACGGCGCTGACTGCTCCGGGTTTGTCCAGTCGGTTTATGCGCATTTTGGCGTAAGCCTGCCGAGGACCACCTATGAAATGGTAAATTCGGGATATGCTGTCAGCTATGAAGCTGCGCTGCCCGGCGACCTGATCCTCTATGACGGACATGTAGGGCTGTATATGGGAGACGGAACGATCGTCAATGCCATGAATGAAGCGGACGGCATTGGGATATGCAGCGCGACATATACAAATATCATTGCCGTCAGGCGGGTTTTGTAAGATAGTGGAAAAACGGGAAACAGGGGCTGTACTTCAGATGATGAGTGCAGCCCCTGTTTTCGACATAAGGAGCGGGCGAATAAGCAAAGTGCACAAAAATGTTTTTATTTGTAAAAAAGCGTCGAAATTGCAGGAAACGGAGTTTTCAACTTATCCACATCGCAAACCACGAAAAACGTGGAAAAAGTAAGGATTTCTTCAAAGTTATCCACATTATCCACACAAAAACATGTGTTTTTGGTGAATTACTCAGGGGCAAAAAAAGAACGGACGTTTTGGTGAGTTGTCATGAAAATGTAAAATTGTCGAAAAAAATCGGATTCATTATTGACTTTTGAGTATTCAAAAAAACAAAAAAACGGGTGTGCACAATTCTGAAAATTCAGAAAAGAGCATGCAGCCCGGCTCTGTATAAAAGAAAAAACATTGTTGATAATTTAATTGGCAGGGCTTATAATAATAACCACTGAAAATTATGATTTATTTATAAGGAGGAAATAGAAATGGCTCAGATTTCTAAAGATACAAAAATCGGAGAACTTCTCAACATTTTTCCGGGTTCTGCACCGATCCTGATGGAGATCGGAATGCACTGTCTCGGCTGCCCGGCATCTCAGATGGAGACGCTCGAGGAGGCGGCAATGGTGCATGGCATCGACAGCACGCTCCTGGTTGAAAAGATCAATGCAGCTATGGCGGCAGCGGAAAAATAATATCATAAAGGATCCGTACGGAGTATAAAAAATCCCCGGAAACCTGATCCCATGGTCAGGAAGTCCGGGGGTTTTTATACTCCGCATTTTATAATGCAGATAATTTTTGTACGGCGTCTGCTGATACGATCGTGTCACAGTGCTCTTCCAGAAAGGCGAGGATAGATGGCTCAGCCTTTTCGGGAGAACTGTACTCGGAAAGCATGTTGCAAATTTTGTTAAACTCATTGGCGGAATGGTCCGATGGCGCCAGGGCCAGGATATACATTCCGGTGCTTTCATCCTTATATAATGTATTGGCGCCCTTGTATACCGGAGCGAGCAGGCGGGAAGCCCGGATCACGCTGTCAAGTGTCTCGAAAGAGAAAAGGCGCACTGTAAATGCAGAAGGAGCGGATTCCGGCTCGGCGGTGCGTGTCCCTGCCGCTGCCTCCTTTACTTTGTTCAGGAGGTTTAGGAATTCATCCGCGCCCTGGAGCTTTTCAAGAGCCTCCAGATTCAGCGGGTCTGAGTCTCCGGACGGGGTGAATTTTGAAAACCGCGTATCCAGCTCTTCGGGATCTTCGACCTTTGTGATGATCAGAACGATCGAATCCGCTGAAGATGGGATTGCCTCTATCATCAGGGGGATATTCTCCGCTTCAAATCCAAAATCAAAGGATGCCTGCTGCATCATATCACGAAATAAAGATTTCGCTTTCTCAGTTCCGTAAGCAAGCTCGCTCAGCTTCAGGTGGCGGGCCGCAAGATCAGCATGTGTCAGCGTACAACGAATCTGATTTTCATTGAGTTTCTCAATCTTCATACAATCACATCCTTATACTATATATGATAATATGCACGCAAAATAAATTTGGATACATATTCTCATCAT
>DWUV01000048.1 GCA_019120595.1 Candidatus Mediterraneibacter tabaqchaliae
ACGGGGATGGCCGGGGGACTGGTGATCCCGGCGTCCGTGCAGGTGATAGGGGACCGTGCGTTCTATGGGTGTACCGGGCTGGACGGGAAGCTTGTGATAGAGGGCGGAGAGAAGTCGGTCGGGAACTATGCATTCCGGGACTGCAGCGGCCTGACCGGGCTGGAACTCGGGGAAGGGATTCGGAGCATCGGGGATTCCGCATTCTACCAGTGCACGGGCCTGACAGGGGAGCTGGAGCTGCCGGAAGGTCTGGAGAGCATCGGAAATTCCGCGTTCTACCAGTGTGCGGGCCTGACAGGGGGACTGGAGCTGCCGGAGAGCCTGACAAGCCTGGGGAGTTCTGCGTTTTACGGATGCAGCGGATTTACCGGGGAGCTAGTGGTGCCGGACCAAGTAACAGTGCTCCCGTATGGCGTATTTGGCAGGATGGAAGGGATCACATCCATCATCATAGGAACAGGCGTCACGACAATCAATACGAGTTCTGGGTCGAGCCACCCGTTCTACGGGATGAGCGGAGTGACGGAAGTGACGTTCACAGGGCTGACTGTGCCGGAGCTGTACCACAGTGGGTACGGGCCATTTGCGCCCTTGTCTGCCCTGGAGACGGTCTATGTGCCGGCGGAGGCATATGATGCATATGTAGACGCATATGGAAATACAGTTGATGATTCGGTTGTGTTTTCCACGGATAATATCAGGTCAAAAGTAAAGAACCTGGCTGTTTCTAATATTTACAGCCGTACAGTTGTCTTAAAGTGGAATGCGCATACTAATGACAGGGTCATCGGGTATACGGTAGAGCGTGACGGAGAAGTTGTCGGAAATACAACAGAATGTGGCTTTACGGAACGTAATCTTACAATGAATAAGGTTTATACATATTCTGTATACGGCTATACAGCTTCGGGAGAAACGACCGGGGTGGCGAAGATCGACGTGCGCACCCCTGCGCCTAATATTACAAGTATAAGGACAGATAACAGTTCCAATAAGATCGGTCTGAAGAATACGCTCTATGTTTATATTGCCGATAATAAGAATATGGATCCTCTTGGTGATGAAGAAGCGGAAGTGAATCTCTATTACCTGGACGGGGACAAAAAGATATTGATTGGAGAGGCAAGAAGAAATTATTCCCTGGGGAACAGCTCCAATGCAGTATATACGGCTGACTGGGATATTACGGCGCTGGAAGACGGGGAATATGAAGTGCTGGCGAGTGTGACCGATATAGACGGCGCTTATGATGAGTACAGCGAGATCATCTCCATCGACAGGAGTGTGCCGGAACAGATCGTGGGCGTCATTGCTGTCGGGGATATTGATGTAATCCATTTGAACTGGGCAATTTCTGCAGAGACAGATACGAAGGCTTACCGGATCTACCGCAGGGCAGAAGGAGATGAAGTTTTCCGGCTGGTCGCACAGATCAATGACAGAAATACTCTGACATATACAGATGATAATGTAAAATCAGACAGGATTTATTATTATTATGTCACAGGCGTGAATGAATTCGGGCAGGAAGGTCCGGCTTCTGAGACAGCCGGGGCGACGCTTTCGCGGGATATGGAAATCCCTGTTGTAACAAAACTGTCGCCGGCCAGCGGAGGATACCTGTCCGGAGAAGCCACGATCGGGCTGACTGCAGAGGATAATGTTTTTGTGACTCAGGCAGAGTTATATTATTCTGTTGATAACGGGGAAAACTGGACAAAGTTTGGGGAAGCCGCGAAAGGCAGCCTTACTGCGGAACTGGACACGACAAAATTTGACGATGGGAAAATACAGATTAAAGGACTTGCCTATGATGCGGCGGGCAATGTAAGCGCACCGCTTGTGTATGCTTATATGATCGACAATACAGGACCTTCCCAGGTGAAAGGGCTCTCGTATGAGAGTACAAATGTCAGCGTGACCCTGAAATGGGAAAATGTGCCGGATGAGGATATTTATTATTACCGCGTAGAGCAGAAGACAAATGACGGAACTTACAAAAAGATCCAGGATGTATACAATACGCTGGGAGTAAATATCTATGATTTAAAACCTGACACGATATATATTTACCGCGTAGTCGGATATGACCAGCAGGGGAACAGGGGAATTCCTTCTGACGATATAGCCGTATTGACTTTGAATGATACGACAGCCCCGGTTATAACGAGGATCCGGCCGTTATCAGGGTATTATTCAGACAGCATTGATCTGTCTGTGACAGCAGATGATGAGCACAGTATTTCATCGATCGCATTGCAGGTATCAACAGACGGTGTGGAATGGGATACAGTGCATACAGAGACTTACACGGATGACAGCAGGACCCAGACGGTTTCTTATGAACTGGAGCTTGGCAAATATCCCGAGGGGAACCTTTTCGTCCGTGCAGTTGCAAAAGATTCGGCAGGAAATACAAGCAGCACAGGGCGGGATGCGCCTTTTGTGCAGCATATCATAGACAGGTCAGCTCCGAAAGCTCCGGAAAATGCTGCTGCTGAAGGGAAAAACGGTTATATCGAAGTATCGTGGACGCAGGGAAGCGAGACAGATCTGAATACGTATTCCGTATATCGGTCTGACGCTGAAGATGGAGAGTACAAGCTTCTGAAAGAAGGATTAAAGACGATCAATTATATTGACCGCGAAGCCGAAGAGGGAACCGTGTACTATTACAAGGTTAAAGTGGACGACATTGCCGGAAATGAAAGCGGATTTTCGGATGTCGTATCAGCTGAGGTGATAAGAGATACGGAAGTCCCGACGATTACAAGTGTATATCCCGAGACAGGCGAAAGGATCGGAGCAGGATATAAGACGGTAAGCGTACTGGCAGAGGACAATAATGCTTTGGCGTCTATTTTGATCGAATACAGTGCGGACGGAGCAGAGTACACGAAACTGGCGGAATTCACTGATCTTGGGAACTATTATGAAACTGTTACGGCTGATGTGCCGGTTGAAGAGTTCGGGCACGGGGATACGGCGTATATCAGGATTACAGCCGCAGACCGGTCGGGGAATGAAAGCCAGCCGGTTGTCAATGAATATACCGTAGACACTGCCGCACCGACTGTTTTAAATGCCGCGGCAGTGTACGAAGAGGAGAGCGAGAGCATAAATATCAGCTGGGAGAGCGGCCTTGAGGATGACCTGAGCGGTTACAGGATCTATCGGAAGGCCGGTGCTGACGGGGCGTACAGTCTGATTGCCCAGCGCCAGGCGGCAGAGGGACAGTCAGGATATTCGTGTACGGATTATAATTTCCCGGCGGAAAAGGCGGTGTATTTCTATAAGATCGAGGCTGTGGACGACTGCGGCAATACTTTTTCGGCGGTGACGGCAGAGACTGCAGTGCCGGACCGCAGTATGCCTGAACCTGTTATCTCCTGCGATACGACCATGGAGGTTGGAGTCGAATATTATATTGACGCAGGTGGATCAACAGATGATTCGGGAATCGTATCTTATCTGTTTGATTTTGGAGACGGGACAACAAGTACGGAGAAAAAGACGGTTCATAAGTATTCGGAGACAGGTGAGTATACGATCACTTTGACTGTGACAGATGAAAACGGGAACGAAGCGAGCTGTGAGAAGCGTGTGACAGTAAAAGAGCGCGCTGCCATAGGAACAGCAAGGATCAGAGTTGTTGATGAAAACGGCTCGGCTGTTGCGGGAGCCCCTGTGTATTTTGACCTCGGCGAGGAAGAACAGGTGATAAAGGTGACCGACAGCAGCGGCTATGCAGTGTTTACGGCAGAAGCCGGGAGACATACCGTGGGCTCAGTAATCGCTGATAATGAATGGCTGCCGGTTAAAAAGGATATTATCGTTACAGCTGGAAATGAGACGGATGTTTCTCTGATCTTAGTTCATCATGTTATGGTGGAAGGTTCTTTTGAGATCAACCGAATGACATTTGATGAAATTGTTGCGGCCGGGATCGATGTATCTGATCCGGAGAATCAGTACATAGTTGAGGTGAACGTGACACTGACCTACGGTGCGGAGACAGTTGAGACCTCGTTTACGTATAATGGTACTACAGGGAAGACAAACGGAAAGCCCATTATTGTGTCCACGGATGGAGGAAACAGAGAAATTGTGCCAGTTGTTTTGAAACCGATCGGCGGAGGCGGACATGGCAGCGGTGTCAGCGGTGACTATGTATTTTCAGAAGAGCCCTCGATCGCTTTTCTGGACATACCGATCAGTGCGTCGTCGTTAAAAGAGTTTTTTGATGTCAACCTTCATATCATCAATAATGCATCAAGTGAATTTTCGATGCTTGAAAATACGGTAAACCTTAATGTCCCTGCAGGGCTGACTCTGATGGATACTTATGTCAGCGAGAGCAGTGCAAATGTCTCGATAGCGGAGATCAAAGGCCAGACAACAGAGACGATCAGCTGGATCCTGCGGGGCGATGAGGTGGGCGAATACTATCTGAGCGCAGATTATTCAGGTATCCTGTCTCAGTTTAATGAACCGATTTATACGCAGTTTATTGCGACAGAACCAATCCAGGTATACGGAATGTCTAACTTAAAGCTTACAGTTGATATCCCGGAGGAGCTGGACCACGGAACATTTTATTACAATACGTCTTTGACCAATGAAGGCAAAATTGATGTGTACAGACCGCGGCTGGATACGGAAGATATCCTTATAGAAACACAGCTTTTCGATGCTTCAGGAGCGGATATCACAGATATGATGGGACTGAACGCAGAAGAGGTACACGAGTTTGAACTGGCAGAAAGCATAAAAGGCGAGCTTGATGTGCTTGCACCGGGGAACAGGCTGACCAGGCATTATATGTGCGTTGACCAGACTCTCTATACTGAGCAGAAGCAGAAACTGATAAACTATGCTTATGAAGTGGGAAATACTTATGGGCTGGAGATAGAAATCATAGAACGTCCGCTGTCCTATTTCAAGAGCAGTCTCAGTGCGAATATAAATGCACAGGAAAAGGCGGATCTGACATTTACTACAAACCAGAGCGCGTATGATTATCTGATGACGAATGAAAACTATATTTATTGGAGTTTATATGCGTCTACGGGAGAAGTAGAGTCGGCTCTGACTACAAATACCCAGGAAACACTGTGGAATCTGCTTAAATTCGCAGCTGGGGATGGAGACTTTAAAGCTTTGTTCGGAGCGGATGATGAAGAACTGATCCAGGCAATCATACTTGATACAATGGAGATAAGCATTGAATCAGAGGATTATTCCAAGTATTTTAAAATGCTGGACTGGACAACCCTGGTGAAAGATTGGCTGTTTGGTGAAGGAAGCGGAGAATGGGCTGATATCGTCACAAAATGGGCGGGTAAATATGCGTCTAAATTGACGGAGAGCCAGTTGTCCAAGCTGATCGAAGATATAGGAAAATCCTTGCCGCAGACATTCGAATGGATTGCTACTGAGTACAAGTGGGAAGCATACAAAGCGGTATATGAAGGGGAATATCTGGATTTTGACAACTTTATTATTGCAAAATGGCAGGCAGTAATCGAGACTTATTATCTGGAGACAACCGAATGGTACACGGAAACAGACGCATCCAAAATGCTGCATGAGCTCTTCTCAAAAGAGGGATTCGAGAAGATATGGGAAGGCATCGGCATCGGCGTCAGCACAGCGAAAAAAATCGTGGCAGTCTTTGAGGATTCAGCGGCGGATGTCAGTATGTATTTGGCGGCACAGAGCACGCTCGACAGCTGTAATCTCTTCCTGGATACGCTGATCGATTATCTGTCCGGCGAATCCGGGGATGCGAAAAAGGTTGCGGATGCGGCAGTGAAGATCAAGGATAAGATCAACGAACTTGATCTTGTGGGAAAAGTAGCGGATAATCTATTGGATGAGGCCTTTTGGATGGGGGTTGATTATGTAAAAGATAAGGCAATGGCCAAGCTTAACATTACTCCGGGACCGCTTATCACAACTATAAAAATCGCACTGAAGCTTACAGTTTATGTGGGCGATAATGTCTTTAATGTATCGGAGCGGCATGATATTGCAGATAATATCAGATTTGTATCCTGCATGACTATTGCGCTGAGAAACGGTATCAGGTCAGCGAGAAGCGGGTATTTAAATGACAGGTCAGACAATACGGCCCAGAAGTATATGCAGCTGATCAGTTATCTGCTAAATCTCAGGGCGATCGGAGAATCGCAGGTTGCGCTGTTCGGAGTCTCATATGAGGTGCTCCCTGGCGTGATCGACAGTTCGCAGCTGTTCAGAACAGTAAGAGATATGTCAGGCGCGGCTGAGGCGGAATCCTGGTATGAATGGAGAGATTTTGCCGAAGATAAGATTTCGATGCTGAGGGTACAGCTGCTCAAGAACCCGCTGGCTTCAGATGCTTCCGGGCTGACTGCTCCGGTTGTAACATTTGATTATGTGAACGGGCAGACAGCGCAGACGTTCAGCAGTGAATATGAATACTCTTTAAACGGAGGCGTGACATGGACAGCCTGTGACGGTAAGGCTATTGCAGTTGATATGCAGCACTATTCTGTTGAGCTGCTCGTAAGGCGTGTGGACTATGAAGGGACTAATGAAAAGATGACAGGTTCCGTAACCATTTACGGGCCGCCGTCATTGTCAGGGAGCAGCATCAGAGTGCTTCAGACCGAGAATGGATATCGGATTGAAAATCTGGATAACAGCAGGGAATATGAAGTGTCATTTGCACAGGAACCTCAGTCGTACCAATATGGAGAGACGCTTGATATCGAGGTCCCGGATGGCAGCTATTCCTATGAGTTTACCACAGACAGAGAGTATGGATATGTGTATGTAAGGTCAGTGGCAGATCCGAATCGATATGCATCCTACGTATATTCTCCGGTGATCTATCCTATGCATACGGTGACGCTTGAGAATGACGGGGACGGGCTGATGTCCGGAGGAGGCAGATATGAATATGGCGAGGAAGCTTCCCTTGTCGCAACACCTTCCGAAAACACGGAATTTGCCGGGTGGTACAGTGGCGGGGAGCTGATAAGCAAGGAGCCTGTATACACATTTACGGTATATGAAGACTGGAATATCACAGGTAAATTCGTATGGAAGCCGGATGACTGGGTAATAGATACTGGCAAAGGAGTCGTAACAGGAATTCTGGAAGGTACGCCGCCGGAAGATGTGATCAGTTATTTCGAAGAACAGTATGGCATCGTATCCATAACACGACCTGACGGAGAAGAGGTTGATAAGATCGGTACCGGCTGCTTATTGTCGGTAAATGGCATCAGTTATGAGATCGTAGTCATGGGAGATGTGAACGGAGATGCCGGTGTGGATGTCTTTGATACAGATACTATGATAGAATACATCAACCATCGGGCAGAACTGACGGGAGTATACTATGACGCGGGATGTGTCCGGGGCGATGAGGAACTCGATATGTTCGATGTATATTCGGTGATTAATTATATCCAGACAGGAGAGTTCTCGCAATGAACCTTAGAGAAAAAAGGAGACGAGGAGGAAGCAGTGTGAAAACCTTTGCAAAAAAAATAGTAATGCTGATCGCTCTTCTGACGCTTATAGCAGCGGCGGAACCGAAGCCTGTCAGTGCGGACGGCGGTGAATTCGGATACGAAATCGTGGTGGAACCATCTCCTGTGACAATCGGTGATGAGGTGACGCTGACCGTCAGGCTGACTGATTATGATGAGACTAAAGCAGGAATACGGGGATTCCAGATTGATATCAATAATAACGGGAACCTTCTGCAGAATTCTACGTGCACAACGCTTGTTACAGATAATGAAGGCGCTTTGTCAAATTATACATCGTACCAGTCAGGGCGCGATCTTGTACGGCATTTGTATATGAAGATGAATGGGACGTTAGACCGTTCGCAGAGTGATCTTTTGGAAGTGAAAATCCCGATTCCGGATTCGTTTACAGAAGAGGGGACGGTCACCCTCCCCTTCCGGCTGCTGATCCAGAGCGATGCGGAAGAGAATAATCAGCTTACGTATAACTCGACGATTGAGATCCATTACGTCCCGGAAGGTGAAACTCCGGTCGAGCCGGTGACAAGTGTCGATATAAGCTGGGGGGAAATGAATTTTACCTATACAGACGGGACATGGAATCCGACTGAGCATCAGTATGAGGGCGCAGGATGGACAGATAACGGATCGGGTTATGTGACAGTGAGAAACAACGGTGAAAAAGATGTTGAGACGAGCTTTGCATATGCTTCCGGAAGATCTGATATAAGCGGCGAATTTACAGACGGAACAAATCCGGTGACAGCTCCGGTATCTTTAGGGGCAGGCAAGGAGCAGACAGTATACCTTGTTTTAAGCGGAAAGCCGGAAGGTTATCTGGGAGAAAACGCGGTGATCGGAACCGTTAATATTATACTTGGAGGCGAATGATGAAAGGCAATTCCAATAGCAGCAAAATTAAAATCATAATCATCGTCCTTATCCTTATTACAGCCGCGGCTATAGGTGTGACGATATGGGCGTTATTTTTCCGGGGAAAGGAAGAGCCGGTCCTGGCTCCGGATTATGCGCCCCAGGAGGAGGAACAGTATGCGGAAGATATCCCCGATGATGAGGGGGAAAAGCTGGAGAGCCCGGAAGGCGGCGGAAGTGTAAGCCTGACTTACTCCAGGGAAGTTTCAATTGATCTGGGAGAAAGAAAGGCGGAGCTGCATTTTGGAAATCCCGGAAAATCAAATCAGGATATGGTGATCCAGATTGTGATCCAGGACAATGTGATCGTCCAGAGCGGTACATTGAAGCCGGGAAAACAGGTTAATTCACTGGAACTGCTGGCTGATGCAGAAGACAAGCTTACGGCAGGCACGTATGACGGCAGGTTTAATATTCTTTATTATGACCAGGAGACCGGTGAAAAGGCAATCGTAAACACAGAGATTCCGATTACAGTAGATGTCGCGGAATGATGTATCCGCCGGCAGGCGTGAGCATAAATCTTTTTAAACAAGCTATGAGGAGGAAAGAACATGAAAAGAGCAGTATCTCTTATCCTGACGTCAGCAGCGGTGCTGGCGCTGGGAACAACGGCTTTTGCGGCAGAAGGAAGCACAGTGATAAGCCAGGGAAATCAGGAAATCGATGTGGAGGCAAAGTATGAGTCTTCCGTGGAAACACCAGCGGTTTACAGCGTGGATGTATCCTGGGGAGCAATGCAGTTTACTTATGCGGCATCCGGCACAAAAGACTGGAATGCAGACAGCCATACGTACACAGACAATACGGAGGCAGGCTGGACTGCCGAGGGCAATACTGTCCGGGTGACAAATCATTCTAATGCCCAGGTTACAGCATCTTTTACTTTTGAGGCGCTGGATGCTTATCCCGGATTAAGCGGAATCTTTGATAAACCTTCCCTGATCCTTCCGTCTGCTGAGAATAAAGCAGTAGAAGCTGAGGAATTAACTGCTGAGACTGTACTCGGGCTTGAGGGAGCATTGGACGGCAGTGTTACAGAATTTACCAAAATAGGAACGATCACGGTTGTGATCCAGTGATCAGAAGGGAGAAAAGACTATGAAGAAAAAAACAGTATTTGCAATGGCTCTTGCAGTGACAATGATTATGGGGACAACGGTATTTGCGGCAGAGGTAAATAACGGCTCTCATCAGGTTACGGCAACATATGTTGAAGGAAGCTCATCGGATACGATTTACAGTGTTGACGTGAGCTGGGGAAGCATGGAATTTACATATACATCGCCGGCACAGGGAACATGGGATCCGGAAACACACGAATATCTCGGGGCAGAGGATGCAGGGCGCTGGACTTACGCTGAGGATGCTAATAAAATAACCGTGACAAATCATTCAAATGCAGGAGTTGAGGCCGGCCTGACCTATATGGCAGCCGGGGGATACGAAAATATTGAAGGTACATTTGATGAGGCAACGCTGATTCTTCCGACAGCTGTCGGTACAGAAGCGGATGCTGCGCCGTCGGACAGCGCTTTATTGGAAATATCAGGTGAGCTTCCGAAATCTGAAGACAGCGTGACAGTTGGAACGGTTACAGTTACGTTAAATAAATAGAGCATCCCAGTCAGATTATATGAAGTGATGTAAGCAGAGCAAAGGGGCGGGAGGATCCGCCCCTGACCTTTGATTTGTGGGCATTGGGGCAGAGTGGCTTCAATGAACAGAAATCAGTGGTCAGGAATCCGGGGATCATAGGAGGAGAGATATGGAGGCGAGAGATAAGAAGGAAAGAGTGATTTTGACGACGGCAGTGATGGCATGTGTCATATCGCTTATTATTATGTTTGCTGTGCTTTATTTATATGATGGAGAGAGTACTGAGACAAAAACAATAGATTTTACGCCGCCGCCTTTTGATACGGCGGCTGTCCGGGGAACGCCGGAGGTCCCGGAAGAGCTTGGGTGGAGCGAAATAGACGCAAAGGTATACAGGGCATCTGTATGCAGTGTGGTCATAGCAGAAGGAGGAAAGGCAGATGTATGGCTGACCAATCCGGAAGACAATGAAGTATGGCTGAAGCTGCGTCTGACCGGCAGCGACGGGCAGGTGCTGGGAGAGACCGGCATTATACGCCCGGGAGAATACGTACAATCTGTAAAGCTGAATACAGAAGCAGAAAGCGGAGAAGCGGTAAGTATGAAGCTGATGGGGTATGAGCCGGAAACTTATTACAGTGCAGGGAGCGTGACACTAAATACGTCAATTGAGGAGGAAAAGGGAGAATGAAAGGGAAAGGGAGATATTTATTGACGGCGGTGATTTTTTGTTTCAGCCTTGTGTGGGCAGTTCCTGAGGTCAGTTTTGCTTCCGGATCAGATCCAAAGAATGAAGAGCAGCGGATCGATGTGTATGCAAAAACTGTTTCAGACAATGTAATCTGCAGCGATGCTCCATTAGTTGATGGAAAAGCACAGATTATTTTGGAAGACGGAAGGACGATCATCGTAACACAGGCACCGGAATATGCGGAAGTTTTGAAGGTGGCAGTAATCCCGGAGTCGGAGGAAGAGGCGTGGGACTGGGTTAAAGGCTGTCTGCCGGAGGGGATAACTGTTTGTGCATTCTATGATATTTATTTTGAAGATGCAGAGGGAAACCGGATCAATGCCGATGGCGCGGAGATTACGATAAAGTCTGAAGTGTGTGGGCAGGCAGTATATTCGGTCTCTGTCGGGGGCCGGGCATCCTTATTGGAGAGTATATCTGCAAATGACAGTATTACATTTACGGCAGATGGAGCACAGTATTATGTGATTACAAAAACTGAAAATATCAAAGGAGACCAAAGCAGCGATGATGAGGATAAACCGGAGGAAATCAGTACTGACATAAAAACAGATCCGGTTTCTGCAAAAACAGGCGATGCTTTATTCCCTCAGATCGGCGGAATGGCTTTGCTGATTTTCCTGGCAGCAGCGGCACTTAAGTTTTGCCGAAGATAGAATGCGCTGTATATTGTGACAGCCGGGAGTTAATTATAGAATTGCAGCGCAAGTTATGGTAGAATTCATTAGGAGTAATAATCCACAGAATGAATACGGAGGATAAAGATGATGAACAACAGGACAGGATATGGCTTGCGGATCGTGCTGGGAGGCTATCTGGCTTACCTCGGTATCAGGATGCTGATCCAGACAGTAAGTGAAAAACCGGCGAATATGATGTTTATGGGAGCGATGGCAGTCCTCTTCACAGTGGTAGGCATTGCATACGTGGCATACAGTGTGAAGAAAGCTTTGGAGTTAAAAAAAGCAGAGCAGGAGACTGAGCAGGAATCTGAGCCGGAGCAGGAGTCTGAGCCGAAGCCGGAGGAAGAAGCTGTAGAACAGTCCGAGGCGGACGGAGCGGCAGAAGACCCGGAAGAGACACAGGAAACGGAAGAAATCGAAAATGACTATGAGGAGAAGTAAAGATGCGGGTAGGTATGGGATATGACGTCCACAGGCTGACTGCGGGCAGAAAACTGATCCTTGGAGGAGTGGAGATCCCTTATGGAAAAGGGCTCCTGGGACATTCTGATGCGGATGTGCTTGTGCATGCGGTGATGGACGCCCTGCTGGGGGCGGCGGCGCTGGGAGATATCGGGAAGCATTTCCCGGATACGGATCCGGAATACGAAGGGATTTCCAGCATCCGGCTCCTGGAGCATGTGGGCAGGCTTTTGGATGAAAAAGGATATGTGATCGAGAATATCGACGCTACGATCATCGCGCAGCGGCCGAAGATGCGTCCGTATATTGACCAGATGCGGGAAAACATCGCAGAGGCGCTGAAGATCGAGACAGATCAGGTGAATGTAAAGGCGACGACAGAGGAAGGGCTTGGATTTACCGGCTCAGGCGAGGGTATTTCCTCCCAGGCGGTCTGCGCGCTGGAAAGATATCTGAATTACGGGAGCATGGACGTGACGGACGCTGGTCCGGCATGCGGCGGATGCTGTGCCCGTGCGGCGGGAAAGGAAGACCAGGATGAAACTGCGCAGGCTTGACCCGGCGGAACACGGGAAGACGAGAAAGCTTTGGGAAGAGGTCTTCCCGGACGATACAAAAGCTTTTCTGGATTACTATTATTATATCAAGACAAGGGACAATGCGATCTATGTCATAGAGGAAGACGGGGAAATCTGCTCCATGCTCCAGCTTAACCCGTATATGGTCAGGGTGGAGGGGCAGGAATTCCCGTCTGCCTATATCATTGCGGTCGCCACGAGAAAAGAATACCGCAGCCGGGGCTATATGGGAGCTCTGCTCAGGGCTTCCCTGAAAGAGATGTACAGCCGGGGTCTGCCGTTTACGTTTCTGATGCCTGCGGCGGAGGCAATCTATACGCCGTATGATTTTCGGTATATATACAGCCAGGACAGAGGGACGCTGATATGCGGGGAAAGAGACGGGGGGATCTACTGGAAAAGTGAAGGAGATAGCCCGGCTCATTTTGAAATACAATCTGAAATAAAGGCCGCGGAGCTGGGAGAAGACAGGAGAGGTGATGTCCTCTTTTCGGACGCCGGGCTCTGGGACGCGGAAGAAATGTCGCACTTTTTCGAAACATATTTTGCGGACAGGTTCCAGGTGTGTACGGTAAGGGATGCCGCCTATTATCAGACCATGATCCTGGAACAGCAGAGCGAAAGGGGCGGTGTGCGGCTCATGCGCCGGAACGGCGCGCTGAAGGGCTTTTATGCCTATGCAGGAGAGGAAGGTCTGGAGATCCGGGAACCGCTCTTCCTGCCTGGTTATGAGGAGAATTTCAGGATGTCTGTGGAAGAACTGGCAGACAGGATGCAGGCGGGGCAGCAGAGAGATGCAGAACAGCATGGGGATGCGGGGCAGAAGGAAATCCTGGTCTACGCGTGCCCGCCGGAGTATGCGGATCGCAGGAAACCGCTCATCATGGCCAGGATCGTCAGCCTCAGAAAGCTATTATCCGCATTAAAGGTACCGGAAGAAGAGAGCGTGGATTGCTCTTTCGCTGTGATCGATCCTCTGATAACGGAGAACAGCCGTGTCTGGAAGCTGACAAGCGGGATCGGTGAGACAGAGCTCCATGTGGGAGAGACTGAGGATTCGGAAGGCGTCCTGCCGGCTGCGGACCTCACGGAGCTGATCTTCGGGAGAATGGCGCCTGAAGAACTCTCAGGCAGGGAGGGCGTGATCCTGACAGAGCATCTCATCGGAGAACTCAAAAAGATCACTAAACTGTCCGGGGCATGCTTTAATGAGATCGTTTGAGCGCTTTGGGTTGACAAACCGTTGAAAGTTGCATAAGATAGGGAAGAAAGGCGAAGAACGGGAAGAGTAACAGTTTTGGTAATACTCAGAGAGGGGATGCCGCCGGCTGAGAGCAGCCCTGTATGGATAAACTGAGAAGTGCGCCCGGGAGCTGATCCTGTGAAAGGACAAAGTAGCGGGATACGTGTGGCAGACGTTACAGGCTTATGAGTGAAAGAGAAATTCTTTTATTAGAGTGGAACCGCGGAAATAACTTCGTCTCTGAGCAGAGGCGGAGTTTTTTAGTCTTTCGGAAAATCCCGGGGCAGTTTCTGCGGACATTTTTGACGATAAGACGATAAGGAGAAAAAATGGGGCTTATATCGTATATTAAAGAAGAGATACAGGTTGTCAGAGAAAGGGACCCTGCGATCAAGTCCAATATGGAGGTGTTCCTGTATCCCAGCTTCCGGGTGATACTGAGATACCGGCTGGCGCATAAGCTGTATTTAAAGAAGCATTATTTCCTGGCCCGGTGGATCTCCCAGAGGGCGGCGAGGAAGACCGGGATCGAGATCCATCCCGGAGCGACGATTGGGAAAGGGCTGTTTATCGACCACGGCAGCGGCGTGATCATCGGTGAGACGACGATCATCGGCGACAATGTGACCCTGTACCAGGGCGTGACCCTTGGAGGTACGGGAAAGGAGCAGGGGAAACGCCATCCGACCCTGGAGGACAATGTAATGGTAAGCGCAGGGGCAAAGATCCTCGGGTCGTTTACCATCGGTGAAAATTCGAAGATCGGAGCCGGTTCCGTTGTGCTGGAAGAGGTGCCGCCCAACTGTACGGTGGTCGGGGTGCCGGGAAGGATCGTCCGTATGAATGATAAGAAGGTGCCGAGGACAGATATGGACCAGATCCATCTGCCGGATCCTGTACTGGATGATATCAGGAAGCTGCAGCAGGAGAATATCCGTCTGCACGGGGAGCTGAGGCGGCTCGTGAAAGAAATAAGATGCGTGGAGAGGAAAGGAGACTATGATGAAGATCTATAATACGATGTCAAAGAAGAAAGAAGAGTTTATTCCCCTGGAAGAGGGAAAAGTGAAGATGTATGTGTGCGGGCCTACGGTATATAACTTTATCCATATCGGGAATGCCCGCCCGATGATCGCGTTCGATACAGTGAGGCGCTATTTTGAGTATAAAGGGTATGATGTGAATTTTGTGTCTAATTTCACGGACGTGGACGACAAGATCATCAAGAAAGCGATCGAGGAGGGCGTGACCGCGGACGAGATCTCAAAGCGCTATATTGCCGAGTGCAAGAAGGATATGGAGGCAATGAATATCAAGCCCGCGACTAAGAATCCTCTTGCCACGGAGGAGATCTGCGGCATGGTGGATATGATCCAGACCCTGATCGATAAGGGCTATGCTTATGAAAAGAACGGTACAGTGTACTACCGTACCAGAAAGTTCGAGGGATACGGGAAACTGTCGCACAAAAATCTGGACGACCTCCAGTCCGGCGGCAGGACCCTCCTTGTGACCGGTGAGGACGAGAAGGAAGATCCCCTTGACTTTGTGCTCTGGAAGCCGAAAAAAGAAGGGGAGCCTGCGTGGGAGTCACCGTGGAGCGAAGGACGTCCGGGATGGCATATCGAGTGCTCGGAGATGTCCAAGAAATATCTCGGAGAGCAGATCGATATCCATGCGGGAGGGGAGGACCTGATCTTCCCCCACCATGAAAACGAGATCGCGCAGAGCGAGGCTGCCAACGGCAAGGAATTTGCAAGATACTGGATGCACAACGGATTCCTCAACATCGACAACCGCAAGATGTCCAAATCCCTTGGGAACTTCTTTACGGTGCGCGAGATCAGCGAGAAGTATGATCTCCAGGTACTCCGCTTTTTCATGCTGAGCGCGCATTACAGAAGCCCGCTGAATTTCAGCGCGGAGCTGATGGAGGCCGCAAAGAACGGGCTGGAGCGTATCCTGACCGCCGCGGAAAACCTGAGGTTCCTGTCCGGAAATGCAGGGGACGGCGCGATGACAGAGGAAGAGAAGGAGCTCTTCGCCAGGACCGAAGAATATGTGGCTGATTTTGAGCGCGCCATGGACGATGATTTTAATACAGCGGACGCGATCGCGGCTGTATTTGACCTTGTGAAGTATATCAATACCACAGCGGACGGATCCCGTTCACGGGAGTATCTGGACAGCCTGTATGCGCGCCTTCAGACACTGACGGATGTGCTCGGCATTATCGTTGATAAAGAGGAAGAGATGCTTGACGCAGACATTGAGGCAATGATCGAGAAGCGGCAGGCTGCGAGAAAGGAAAGAAATTTCGCCCTGGCTGACCAGATCAGGGATGAACTTCTGGCGAAAGGGATCATTCTTGAGGATACGAGAGAAGGAGTAAAATGGAAAAAAGCGTAGAGTTCGGGTTCGAGCATTATATGGAACAGATACCTGGTATGGGGACAGTGGATCCCCGTGCCAGTTCTCCGCTTGTGCTGGCGTATATCGGGGACTGTGTCTTTGACCTGATCATCAAGATGATGGTGGCAGGCAGGGGCAACAGGCAGGTCCATAAGCTGCATGAGGAGACCAGCCATTATGTACAGGCGTCCGCGCAGTCTTTTATGATGCGCGCCATGCAGGAACATCTGACAGAAGAAGAACATGCAGTGTACCGGAGAGGAAGGAATGCCCGGAGTGTCTCCCCGGCGAAAAATCAGTCGATCACAGATTACCGGCGGGCTACGGGGTTTGAGGCGCTCATCGGGTATCTGTACCTGAACCGGGAGTATGCAAGGCTCACGGAGCTGGTGTCCATCGGGCTTGAGAGCATGAGGGCAGCAGACAGGGAAGAGAGCACAGACGATGCAGGGAAATCATAGGATGCAGGATATGGAAAATCATAGAATGCAGGATAACACAGGATGTGGGAAATCATAGGATGCAGGAGAATCACAGTATGCAGGAAAATCACAGAGTGCAGAAAAATGTCGGGAATCAGGACGAATATACAGGGAGACCGGGACAGGACAGGGAGCACACGCTTGTCATTGAGGGGCGCAACGCGGTGCTGGAGGCGTTCCGGTCCGGGCGCACCATTGACAAGCTTTTTGTGCTGGACGGCTGTCAGGACGGCCCGGTGCGCACTATTATCCGGGAGGCGAAGAAGCACGGCGCGATCCTGAATTTTGTCGGGAAGGAACGTCTCGCCCAGCTCAGCCAGACAGGCAGGCATCAGGGAGTCATAGCCTATGCTGCCGCGTATGATTATGCAGAGGTGGAAGATATGCTGAAGCTGGCAGAGGAGAGGGGAGAGGATCCGTTTCTCATCCTTCTGGACGGGATCGAGGATCCCCATAACCTGGGCGCGATCATACGGACCGCGAATATCGCAGGCGCACACGGGGTCATTATCCCCAAGAGGCGCGCTGTCGGGCTGACGGCGACTGTGGCAAAGACCTCCGCAGGAGCGCTTAATTATACTCCGGTGGCAAAGGTGACGAACCTGGCAAAGACGATGGAAGAACTGAAGGAAAAAGGGATCTGGTTCGTCTGCGCGGATATGGACGGAGAAGAGATGTACAGCCTGGACCTGACAGGCCCCATTGGCCTTGTGATAGGAAACGAAGGGGAAGGGGTGAGCCGGCTGGTAAAAGAAACCTGTGACTTTACTGCCGGGATCCCGATGAAGGGGGAGATCAATTCCCTGAACGCATCTGTGGCAGGAGGAGTCCTGGCGTATGAGATCGTGCGCCAGCGTCTGCAGAAAGCGCGGTGACCGGGATGGGGAAATATGACAGGCTGACAGACGAGCAGCTGATCGAAAGGCTCAGGGCAGGCGAGCGGGAGATCATGGATCATCTCATGGTCAAATATAAATCCATGGTCCGGAAAAAGGCGCGGGCAATGTATCTCCTGGGCGGGGAGAATGAGGACCTGATCCAGGAAGGGATGATCGGACTGATCAAGGCGGTGCGGGATTTTGATCCGTCCCAGGGCACCTCCTTTTCCAGTTTTGCAGAGCTGTGCGTGTCCAGGCAGATGTACAGTGCGATCGAGGCGTCGAAGAGGAAAAAGCATCTTCCTTTGAATACCTATATTTCCCTTTATGAAGAGAGCGAAGTAGAGAAGGACGGCAGGAAGATGCCTCTGATCGATACGATCGAGCCGGAGCAGGAAACTGACCCTGAGGCGTTGTATTTTGGAAAAGAATATACAGAGGCGTTCGTGGAGCAGCTGAAGGGAAACTTAAGCGCCCTTGAAAACCATGTCCTTTATCTTCACCTGATGGGGACGGATTACAGAAAGATCGCGGAGCTGCTTGACAAGAGCCCGAAATCGATTGATAATGCACTGCAAAGGATAAAAAGCAAGGCGGAGAAGATGCTCCGCCGGGACGAGTGAGAAAGACAGGAGATGAGACGATGAAGAAAACAAATAATTACTGGATGGCTGTTCTTGTTTTTGTTCTGACGATGGTACTGCTGTATGGCGGGACGCTTTTTATTTCCCTCGTGGCAGCAGTCGGCGGGGCCGTGATGGGCGGCGACAGGGCTTTGGACCTGGTCGAACGCTTTATAATGGAAAATCAGAACCTGCTCTCCTGCCTGATCTATATCGTGCCGGGTGCGGTATTCCTTACGTGGTACTATTTCGCATTTGTTGAAAAGAGGGGCGTCAGGCAGACTCTGGCTTCCCACACAAGGCGTCTGACCCCTGCGTGCTTCGGCTGGGTGGTGCTCCTGGGATTTGCCGTACAGCATGTGGTCTCTCTTCTCATGGCGGCGATCTATATTCTGCTCCCGTCTGCCATGGACCAGTATACAGAGATGATCGACTCCTCAGGAATTACCGAGTATTCGATCCTGTGGGCAGTGGCTACGCTGATCCTTCCGCCGATCGTGGAGGAGACGATCTTCCGCGGGCTGATCCTTCAGTATCTGGGACGCGCAGGCGCCGGATTTGTCGTGGCGAACCTGATCCAGGCGGTCCTTTTCGGAGTTTTCCACATGAACCTCGTGCAGGGCATTTACACCGCCCTTCTCGGCTTCCTGCTCGGCTGGCTGGCGTACAGGTATGACAGCATCCTGGCGCCAATGCTGCTGCATGCCATATTTAACCTGTTCGGGACAGTGCTTGTGGATCTGGAGAGCAGGTTCCTCCCGGACATCGTCCTGACACTGATCATACTTGTCAGTGTCCCGCTGCTCATCGTCACGATCCTGATGATCCACTTTGGGGTCGGCGAGAAGAAAAAGAAGATCAGAGAGGTACAGCAATGAGATTCGTAATACAGGTGGTTAAGGAAGCGTCAGTAAAAGTGGAAGGGGAGACGGTCGGACAGATCGGGAAGGGGTACCTTGTCCTGATCGGGGTCTCGGACAGTGATACAGAGGCTGTCGCGGATAAGATGATAAGGAAGATGACCGGGCTTCGGATATTTGCCGATGAAAACGGGAAGACGAACCTGTCCCTCGCGGATGTGGGTGGAAGCCTTCTTCTTGTATCCCAGTTTACCCTTTACGCGAACTGTAAGAAGGGGAACCGCCCCAGCTTTATCGAGGCGGGAGCGCCGGATAAAGCGGAGGCGCTGTATGAGTATATTATCCGGGAGTGCGGGAAGACAGTCCCGGATGTACAGACAGGGAAGTTCGGGGCGGAGATGGAAGTAAGCCTGGTCAATGACGGACCGTTTACCATCCTGCTGGATTCGGAAGATATATAGGTATCATCGAGGAAGGAAGCGTGAAGTAAAGGCAATCCTGAAATTATAAATATACAACCGGATAAGGGGATGGCTAAACCATACCAGATAAAGCAAATTAGGAATTACATAATAAAAAATAAATTGAGTTTGTAATGTAGGTGTGAAAATGTACAAATACGAACGGATCGTGTATTGGTCAGAAGAGGATGGAGCTTTTATTGTTGAGGTTCCGGAACTTCCCGGATGCATGGCAGATGGTGAAACCGTAGGTGATGCAATCGCTAATGCGGAAGTTGTGATCAGGGAGTGGCTGGAAACCGCAGAAGAAAGGGGACAGGAAATACCGCAGCCAAAAGGTCGGTTGATCTATGCATAAAGTACAAAGGTGAGTTCTCTGATTGATATGGGTGAAAATTTTTCACATATTCGAATTTCATAAAAAGGAATGAGCAAAGTGGGGTGTGGCATAAGGAACAAATTCCTAATTGTTGATGGATGGCATAATAAAGCGAACCGTTATTATAAACCTGGCTTTGGCTCACTTTGGTTTTCAGCAACCGAATATTGGGGTTATAATCATGAAAAATAAGATAAGAAAAATAGTTTTAAACTGTCTTGTGACAGCATTCATATATCTGGTGATGTACTATTTATCATACCGGGTTTTCCGTGAATATTTATTTGTATGGACAGCGGATAACAGATACTGGTATACATGGATCTTGCCATTTGTATTCATCTTCCTGGGAAAATATATTATAAGTTACAGCATAACTTTTGGCAGTATCGCCGGCACATTTGCAGGACAATATCTGGGCGACTATATCCAGAAAATAAGAATGGAAAAGATCACGTTATATTCGACTGCCGAAGAGAGGTGGCATCTGTCCCTGCATTATGGAGTGGCCATATGGCTTGCTGTTATCCTGATCTTTTTAGTCCTCGGGATATTGCTGGAAAAGAAATTAAAGAAAAAAACCTCTTCTTAAATACATCCTGAATGAGAGACCGGGAGAACTTCCGTTTACAGTGCGGAAGTTCTCCCGGCTTTTTGAAATAAAAAAGAATTGCTGCTCCGGCAGATGCTCTGTCTGCTTTTGCGGCAATTCTTTTAAAATGAAAGCTGTCTAGGGGACTTGAACCCCCGGCCTCCGCCTTACCAAGGCGACGCGCTACCGACTGCGCCAAGACAGCCTGCTGTATGATGTCTCATACGCAATGACTAATATACACCAGCCAGAGAGTGATTGTCAAGAAAAAAATGCAATGATTTCTGTCATTTCATGTATGTCTGTCCGGGGTGTGCTATACTGAATGAAACGCAGTGGTGCTTCCCGGACAGGCGGGAGGAAAAAGTTATGAAAATAGGGATGGAGGAACTGGAAGATTTAAGAGACGGACTGGAACGGCTGATGGAGTTTATCAGAGGGATGGAACAGGGAGAACTGCCGTATTTTTATCGGTATTTCAGCACGATGAAATCAAATATCGAGATGTTTTTCTGTATCGGCTGCGAGGATATCGCTGACTTTTTCCCTGTGCTGGAACGGGATTGGAAAGCTTCCCACACGATGTTCATCGGAGTGCAGGACTATGACCTGAGAAAGGAACACCCCGAGGCGGATCCCATGCTGTGTCTGTATTTTGCGCGGCTTCTGGCTGAAGTGGGAAAGTATTTTGAGAGAGGGAAAGCGGAATTTGTAAGAGAAGGTTCCTCTGCGGTCTGACGCCGGAGATGCAGGGAGACTGCTGGAACTGCTTATGGGACAGACTGCTGGAACTGATTATGTGATCATGGGACAGGGAGCAGGAGGCGCAGATAATACGCTGATATCGTGAGAGAGCAGGATGAGAAGTCCAGTCTGCTCTCTCACGATGCGGATTACTTCCTGTATGTTGTCTGGTGTTTGAAGGTTTTCTTCTTCCGGCTGACCATGAATACCATGAGCAGGAATGCGATGCCGACCGCCATCCATATGGCGAACACGGCAGGGCCCTGTGTGCTGAATTTGTCATAATATCCTTTCAGATAGATGATGACAACGATCCAGGGCAGCACATAAGTCATGTATCCGCGGATGAACTGCGGAAATTTCATGCCGTTACCGGAATTGGCCTCCCGGATGAAATTGTCCCATCCCCAGCCGTTCTTATGCGTACAGAACATCAGGTAGATCACAGAGCCCAGCGGCAGGATATTGTTGGAGACAAGGAAGTCCTCCAGGTCCATGACCGTGGAACCGCTGCCCAGGGGCTGTAACCCGGCGAGGACGTTGAATCCCAGGATGCAGGGGATGCTGAGCACGATAATGATCACGATATTGATCCCCACAGACTTCCTGCGGCTGAACCCGAACAGGTCCATGCCGAAAGAGACGATATTTTCAAACACGCCTACGATCGTGGACAGGGCGGCGAAGAACAGGAACAGGAAGAACAGCGCTCCCCAGAACCGCCCGCCCGGCATCTGCGTGAAAATATTCGGCAGGGTGATGAACACCAGGCCCGGACCGGCTCCGGGCTCTACGCCGAAGGCGAAGCATGCGGGGAATACGATCAGCCCGGCAGTCAGGGCAACGAAAGTATCCAGCAGCACGATGCTTACGGATTCGCCCATGAGGGAACGGGATTTATCCAGATAGCTCCCGAAGATCGCCATGCCGCCCATCCCGATGCTGAGCGTAAAGAAGGACTGGCTCATAGCTCCGAAGATCACATTCCCAAGCCCGGCTTCTTTCAGACGCCCGAAGTCCGGGATGAGATAGAAGCGCAGGCCCTCGGACGCCCCTGCGAGGGTGATGGAGCGGACCGCCAGCACGACCATGATCGCCAGGAGACAGAGCATGGTGGCTTTCATGATCTTCTCCACGCCTTTCTGGAGCCCGATGCTGCAGATCCAGAAGGAGAGCAGGATGACCAGTATGGTCCAGAACATAAGCGTGCCCGGGGACTGGAGCATGGAGTCGTACTTCTCTGTGACAGCTTCGGCGGTGACGCCGGTGAACTCGCCTTTCGCCATGCGGAAGCAGTAGTAGAGCATCCATCCGCCGACCATGGAGTAAAACATCACGAGCAGATAATTGCCCGCGATGGCAAACCAGCGCGTGTAATGCCAGCGGGAGCCCTCAGGTTCCAGTACATTGTAGGAGGTGGCGATGCTCTTCTGGCTGGCGCGCCCTACGCTGAACTCGCACACGATGATAGGCATCCCGAGGATCACGAGAAACAGTAAGTAAATAAGGATAAAGGCAGCGCCTCCGTACTGGCCCGCCATGTACGGAAATTTCCATACATTTCCGAGCCCGATGGCGCATCCCGCGGATACGAGGATGAATCCGAGACGGGAACCGAATTTTTCTCTTTTCATATTATCATTTGTTTCCTTTCTGTAATTCTTTTGAGAGTATAGCACGGAACAGGCGGGATGGAAAGTAAAAAGTGCACGGGTGCACGAGTAGAAAATGCGGGTTATCCGCCTCTTGTGGTCGTTTGTATTTTATGGTAAGATAATCTTCATGAAGTTTTTGCGTTATCAGAGGAGGATATAATGGAAAACGAAGCTGTTTCAAAGAATTTTATCGAGCAGGAGATCGACAGGGATCTGGCGGAAGGCGTATATGACCATGTCTGCACCCGTTTCCCGCCTGAGCCGAACGGATATCTCCATATCGGACATGCCAAGTCTATCCTTTTAAATTACGGGCTTGCCCAGGAATACGGCGGGACCTTTCATATGAGATTTGACGATACGAACCCCACGAAGGAGAGGATGGAGTTCGTTGATTCGATCAAAGAGGATATCAAGTGGCTGGGAGCGGACTGGGGAGACCATCTGTATTTTGCTTCCGATTATTTTGATCAGATGTATGAGTGTGCGGTCAAGCTGATCAAAAAGGGTAAGGCGTTTGTCTGCGACCTGACTCCGGAGCAGATGAGGGAGTACCGCGGCACGCTGAAAGAGCCGGGGAAGGAGAGCCCGTACAGGAACCGCTCTGTTGAGGAAAACCTGAGGCTCTTTGAGGAAATGCGCGAAGGAAAATATAAGGACGGAGAGAAAGTGCTCCGCGCGAAGATCGATATGGCTTCCCCGAATATCAACATGAGGGACCCGATCATTTACAGGGTGGCGCACATGACCCACCACAACACAGGGGATAAGTGGTGCATCTATCCGATGTATGATTTCGCTCATCCGATCGAGGATGCGATCGAGGGGATCACGCACTCCATCTGTACGCTGGAGTTTGAGGATCACAGACCGCTCTATGACTGGGTAGTGCGGGAGTGTGAGTTCGAGAATCCGCCGAGGCAGATCGAGTTCGCGAAGCTGTACCTGACGAATGTGGTGACAGGGAAGCGCTATATCAAGAAGCTGGTGGAAGACGGCATTGTAGACGGATGGGATGACCCGAGGCTTGTGTCCATCGCAGCGCTGAGACGCCGCGGGTTCACGCCGGAGTCCATCAAGATGTTTATCGATATGTGCGGGGTATCCAAAGCGCAGAGCTCTGTGGATTACGCGATGCTCGAGTACTGTATCCGCGAGGACCTGAAGATGAAGAAGCCGCGTATGATGGCAGTGCTCGACCCGATCAAGCTGGTGATCGACAATTACCCGGAAGGACAGGTCGAGTATCTCGATGTGGCGAACAACCTGGAGAATGAGGAACTCGGCTCAAGGAAAGTTCCGTTCGGACGGGAGCTTTACATTGAGAGAGAAGATTTCATGGAAGAGCCGCCGAAGAAATATTTCCGGCTGTTCCCGGGCAATGAAGTCCGTCTGATGCATGCGTACTTTGTGAAGTGCGAGAGTTTTGTCAAAGATGAAAACGGAAATGTGACAGAAGTGCACTGTACCTATGACCCGGAGACAAAGGCAGGAAGCGGATTTACCGGAAGGAAGGTAAAGGGCACGATCCACTGGGTTCCGGCTGCTTATGCACAGAAGGCAGAGGTAAGGCTGTATGAAAATCTGATCGATGAGGAGAAGGGAGTCTATAATAAGGAAGACGGTTCGCTGAACTTAAACCCGGATTCTCTGAAAGTGATAAAGGATGCTTACGTAGAGCCAAGCTTTGAGGGCGCGGGAGCCTATGACAGCTTCCAGTTTGTACGCAACGGATATTTCTGTATTGACGCCCATGATTCTGCGCCGGACCATCTGGTGTTTAACCGGATCGTTTCGCTGAAGAGTTCGTTTAAGCTGCCGAAGTAAGGCGCAGGCTGCCGGTTTAACAGGCAGGATCAACAGGGCAGGCGGAATAAGAGGGATTATGAACGAGCTGACGATCAGTTTAAAACAGGGGGATAAAGTCCCCCTGTACGAGCAGATTTATTCTTATATAAAAGAAGAGATACAGAAGGGAGCCATCCCCAGTGGGGAAAAGCTCCCTTCTACTCGTGCGCTCTGCCGTCATCTGGACGTGAGCAGGAGCACTGTGGAGCTGGCTTATGAGCAGCTCCTCTCAGAAGGATATATTGAATCGCAGCCTTACCGGGGATATTTTGTGGCTGAGATCGAGGGGCTGTATCAGTTCGGTACGGAGAGCGGGGCAGAAGAGAAGAAGGAGAGGACGGAAGAAAAGCAGTATAAGTATGATTTTACTCCGAACGGGGTGGACCTGAAAAGCTTCCCCTACAATGCGTGGAGAAAGCTCTCCCGCGAGTGCCTGACAGACGACCGGGCGGAGCTGTTCCGGCTCGGGTGTCCCCAGGGGGAGTACGGGCTGAGAAATGCGATCAGCAGTTATCTCCACCAGGCAAGGGGGGTGAACTGTACTCCGGATCAGATCATCGTGGGAGCGGGAAATGATTATCTCCTGATGCTTCTCTGCGCGGTGCTTGGGAACCGGCACCGGGTCGCCCTGGAGAACCCGACCTACCGTCAGGCTTACCGGCTTTTTGAAAATCTGTCCTACGAAGTCTGTACGGTGGACATGGACAGCAGGGGTATGCGCGCGGACGGGCTGGAAAAGTCCGGGGCGGACATTGCCTTTGTCATGCCGTCCCACCAGTATCCGCTTGGAACGGTCATGCCTATCCGCCGGAGGATGGAGCTCTTAAGATGGGCGGAAGGCAGCAGGAACCGATATATCATCGAGGATGATTATGACAGTGAGTTCCGGTATAAGGGAAAACCCATCCCGGCGCTCCAGGGATTTGACGGGAGCGGGAAGGTGATCTATATCGGGACGTTTTCCAAATCCATTGCCCCTGCGATCCGCATGAGCTATATGGTGCTGCCGGAGCCGGTGTGCGCTTTGTACCGGAAACGGTGCGGGTTTATCAGTTCCACTGTGTCAAAGGTGGATCAGATGATCCTTCAGAAATTTATCGAAGACGGATATTATGAACGGCATCTGAATAAGACAAGGGCATTGTACCGGAGCCGCCATGATACACTGCTGGCGGCTCTGAAAGAGATGGATCCGGCTGTGTATATTTCGGGAGAGAATGCGGGGGTCCATCTGCTGCTCCATTTCCGGGACGGAAGGAGCGAGGAAGAACTGATCCGAAAAGCGGCTGAAAAGGGCGTGAAGGTATACGGACTGTCGGAATACTATGTAGATGGAAAGGAAAACACCGGGGAGACGGTCATCCTGCTGGGATACGCCAATATGAATGAAGAAAAGATCCGGGAAGCTGTAAAGCTTCTGGGTGCAGCGTGGAGGAAATAAAAAGGAGACTGTCCGGCGGATCTGTGGTCCGCAGGCAAGACAGTCTCCTGTATTTTTATATTACTGATGCTTATTTTTCTTTTGGCTCTTCTGATGTAGTTTCCTCCGGCTTGTGAGGTGTTTCTTCTTCTGAGCTTTCCGGTTCTTCTTTTCCGGCATCTTCTTCCGAAGCATCCTGTTTGTCTGCACTTTCAGGATCCTTGCTGAGGGAAACGTACTCCCTCTCGGATGCAGGCTTTAAGTCTGCGTCAAGGTCAAAATCCTCTTCCTCTGTGTGGCCGGAACCGTTTTCGCCGTTGTTTTCGGAATTATTTTTGCAGAAATACGCAATCACGAGTCCGATGGCAGTTCCGATCACAGCAAAAATACTGAACCATTTGATCACCTTTTTCAATGTCATGTCTCCTTTCCCTCTGACTGCCGCGTGCCCGCAGCATGATGGTGCACCGTTGGGTGTTTTTCTGTATTCTAATACTTTTCCCTTTTAATTACAAGACCAACACAAAAAACAGGAAATAATATTTTACAGAAGGAAAAAAGTATAGTATAATTCTAACGGCGGTCAACGATAAGTACCGCTGATAAATATTTACAAGCACAATACGCAGGAGGAATAGAGATGGTAAAAGCAGTAGTTGGTGCAAACTGGGGCGATGAAGGCAAGGGCAAGATCACGGATATGCTCGGGAAAGAATCAGACATCATCGTCCGTTTTCAGGGCGGGGCGAACGCAGGTCATACGATCGTGAACGATTATGGCAAATTTGCGCTGCACACACTGCCGTCCGGCGTGTTCTATGAACATACCACGAGCATAATCGGAAACGGTGTGGCTCTGGATGTCCCGAAGCTGTTCGGAGAGATCCAGTCCATTGTGGACCGGGGTGTACCGAAGCCGAAGATCCTTGTGTCTGACAGAGCGCAGATGGTGATGTCTTATCACAAGAATTTTGACGCTTACGAGGAAGAGCGCCTGGGCGGAAAATCTTTCGGCTCCACAAAGTCAGGCATCGCACCCTTCTACTCGGATAAATACGCAAAGATCGGCTTCCAGGTCAGCGAGCTTTTTGACGATGAGCTGCTCCGGGAGAAAGTCGCAAGAGTGGCGGAGCAGAAGAACGTGCTCCTTGAGCACCTGTACCACAAACCATTGATCGATCCTGAAGAATTATATAAAGAACTGATGGGCTATAAAGAGATGGTAGAGCCTTATGTATGCGATGTATCCCTCTATCTGCACAATGCGATCAGGGAAGGGAAAAATATCCTTCTGGAAGGACAGCTCGGATCTCTTAAAGATCCTGACCATGGCATCTATCCGATGGTAACTTCCTCATCCACACTCGCAGGATACGGAGCCATCGGAGCGGGCATCCCGCCCTATGAGATCAAACAGATCATTACTGTGTGCAAGGCATATTCCAGCGCAGTCGGCGCGGGGGCATTTGTCAGCGAGATCTTCGGCGACGAGGCAGAAGAGCTGAGAAGACGAGGCGGCGACGGCGGAGAGTACGGCGCGACGACCGGACGCCCGAGACGTGTGGGCTGGTTTGACTGCGTGGCTTCCAAATACGGATGCAGGATGCAGGGGACAACGGATGTTGCGTTTACGGTACTTGACGTACTGGGATATCTGGATGAGATCCCGGTATGCGTGGGATATGAGATCAACGGAGAGGTCACCACAGATTTCCCTGTGACACATCTCCTGGAAAAGGCAAAGCCGGTGCTTAAGACGCTTCCGGGATGGAAGTGCGATATCCGCGGCATCCGGAAGTACGAAGATCTCCCGGAGAACTGCCGGAATTATATCGAGTTCATCGAAAAAGAAGTGGGCTATCCGTTTACGATGATCAGCAACGGTCCGGGAAGAGATGATATCATTTACAGAAATAAATAAATATTGAAAGCAGAACGGGCTGCCGCACTGAGGGAATAGTGCGGCAGCCCGCTTTGGTTGATCATGAGTGAAAAAGCAGAGTGGGCTGTTGCGCTAAGTAGGGATTAGTGAAGCAGCCCTTTATTAGTGAGAAAAATTATCATTTAACGAGGTTTTTGAGAATCATTCTTGACAACAAATGCTCTCGGGTGATATAAGATTTATTGATGCAAGTTAGAATTGGCTAACTATGTGAAATAAAAGAAGAAAGGATTTTCCCACTATGAAGAAACGAAAGAACCCTTTTCGGATCATCTGGCTGCTGGCAGGCTTCCTTGCCATGGGGATCGGCGCTGTCGGCGTGGCGCTGCCGGTACTCCCGACAACGCCTTTTCTTTTGCTGGCTTCTTTCTGCCTGGCGAAGGGCTCCGACAGATTCCACCGCTGGTTTACCGGGACAAAGCTGTACAAAAAGCATCTCGAGAGTTTTGTGAAAAACCGCTCTATGACGCTGAAGACCAAATTCAGCCTGTTGATCCCGGCGTCCTGTATGCTGGTGCTGGCGCTTCTGGTCATGCCCAATATTTACGGAAGGCTTTTTATCGTATTCCTGATCATTTTCAAATACGTGTATTTTTTTACAAGGATAAAAACGGTTCCTGCCGGATACCGGCTGGAAGGTGAGACCGGATGAGAGAGAAAATGACGGCGCGCACAGAGTATACAGAAGAGAAACGAAAGAAGGGGCAGCTCGTTGTGGAGGAGATGATCCGCCTGTACTGCCGGAAACATCATGACGGGTACGACAGGAAGACCGGGAGGATGTGTCCGGCATGCCGGCAGCTTTCCGATTATGCAAGGCTGCGCAGTGAGAAATGCCCTTTTATGGAGCAGAAGACTTTCTGCAGCTGCTGCAGGGTGCACTGCTATCATCCGGAGATGCGTGAGAAGATCCGGCAGGTGATGCGCTTTTCAGGCCCGAGGATGCTGCTGTATCATCCGGCGCTGGCGCTGTGGCATGTGGCGTGCAGCGTGCGGGAAAAGAGAAAGCAGAGGGAAAGGATGGGAAAAACGGGATGATCAAAAAAAGGCTTGTGGACTTATTGTCCCATGCGAAAAAATATATTGTATACCAGGTGGCGTGGCAGTGGCTTTCCCTGCTCTGTCAGATCGTCATGATCTACTGTGCGGCCATGCTCCTGGAACAGGCGCTTTTCCGGGAGGTGACGCGGCTTAGTGCGGTTCGGTTCGGCGGGACCGCCGCGCTGGCCATGGCGCTCCGCTTTGCCTGCGACCGGGGAGCGTCCCGGGCGTCTTACCGCGCGTCCGTGGATGTAAAGCGGATCCTGAGGGATAAGATTTACGAAAAGCTTCTGCGGCTGGGCGCGTCCTACCGGGAAAAAGTCACAACCTCTGAGGTGGTGCAGATGGCGGCGGAGGGCGTGGAGCAGCTGGAAATTTATTTCGGAAAATATCTTTCCCAGCTCTTTTACAGCCTGCTGGCGCCGGTGACGCTGTTCCTCGTGCTGTCTTTCGTGAGCTGGAAGGCAAGCCTTATGCTGCTCATCTGCGTGCCTCTGATCCCCATATCCATCGTGGCAGTGCAGAAGTTCGCCAAACGGCTTCTCAATAAATACTGGGGCATCTATACGGAGCTTGGCGACAGCTTCCTGGAGAACCTGCAGGGATTGACTACGCTGAAGATCTATCAGTCGGACGAACAGAAAGCCCGGGAGATGGATGCGGAATCACAGAAATTCCGGCAGATCACCATGAAAGTATTGACCATGCAGCTTAATTCCACGAGCGTGATGGACATCATCGCATACGGCGGCGCGGCAGTGGGTATGATCGTGACGCTCTCTCAGTTCATGCAGGGAAACTTAAGCGTGCACGGAGCGCTGATGCTGATCCTGCTGGCGTCGGAGTTCTTTATTCCCTTACGGCTCCTTGGTTCTTTCTTCCATATCGCTATGAACGGCATGGCGGCAAGCGATAAGATCTTTGCTCTTCTTGACCTGCCGGAACCGCCGGAAAAGACGGAAACCCTGGATGGGAAGGAGATGGATCTGGAATTTACGAAAGTGTATTTTTCCTACGAAGCAGACCGTGAGATCTTAAAGGGCGTCAGTATGGGATTCCCGGCGGGAAGCTTTACTTCCATCGTGGGAACTTCCGGCTGCGGCAAGAGTACGGCTGCGGCCATCCTGATGGGAAGGAATCAGGGCTATCAGGGCAGCGTGACCATCGAGGGAAAAGAACTGTCTCAGATCCGGGAGGACAGCCTGATGGAACACATCACCCTGGTCAGCCACAACAGCTACCTCTTCAAGGGGACAGTGGAAGACAACCTGCGGATGGGAAAGCCGGACGCATCGGAGGAAGAGATGAAGGAGGCTCTGCGGAAGGTGAACCTGTGGGGATTCCTCTCCGCGCAGCACGGCCTTGCCACACCCCTTGCGGAAAAGGGAGCCAATCTCTCCGGCGGTCAGTGCCAGCGTCTGGCCATCGCCCGGGCACTGCTCCATGATACGCCGGTCTATATCTTTGACGAGGCCACCTCGAACATTGACGCGGAGAGCGAGGAGATGATCATGGATGTCATCCATGAGCTGGCGAAGAGAAAGACCGTGATCCTGATCTCCCACCGTCTGGCAAATGTGGTGGGATCAGACCGGATCTATATGATGAAGGACGGGCGGATCGAAGAGGAGGGCAGCCACGAGGAACTGCTGGAAGCTGGCGGAGAATATGCGAAGCTTTA
>DWUV01000049.1 GCA_019120595.1 Candidatus Mediterraneibacter tabaqchaliae
TTCAGCACCGCGGATTTCAGTCCGCTGAAACTGAAATCATACTGCGCGCCTTCGATATGTGCTTTCGGGAATTTCACTGCGTCCGGATTTCCTTCTTTTGCGATCCGGTCGATCTTCGGTCCGCCCGGATACCCCAGGCCGATCGCACGGGCGACCTTGTCGTATGCCTCTCCTGCCGCGTCGTCCCGGGTGCGTCCGAGGATCTCATATTTCCCATACTCAGCCACGCGGACAAGATGGGTGTGCCCGCCTGATGCAACGAGACAGAGGAATGGCGGCTCCAGATCCGGATGCTCGATATAATTTGCAGAGATATGTCCCTCGATATGATGCACTCCCACCAGAGGGAGATTCCGGGCATACGCGATGGCTTTCGCCTCTGCCACTCCCACGAGAAGCGCTCCCACAAGCCCGGGGCCATAGGTTACGCCTACTGCGTCGATGTCGTCCAATGTCACCTCCGCCTCTTTCAGCGCCTCCTCGATCACCTGGTTGATCTTTTCAATATGTTTCCTTGATGCGATCTCGGGCACGACTCCACCGTACAGTTTATGCAGGTCGATCTGGGATGAGATGACATTGGACAGGACTTCTCTCCCGTTGTGGACCACTGCCGCCGCCGTCTCATCGCAGGACGTCTCGATGGCCAGGATATTGATATCTCTTATCTCTTTCATGTTACGCCTCTCAATCTTTAAACATCAGCTCTGTTGACATTCCGTCTTTCCCCGCCTTTGCCGCCGGGAATATGCGGCGCACCTCGTCCATATACGGCTCCGGCCGGGTCAGGGACGGACTGTAATGGGTCAGCCACATTTCCCCCACCTGTGCGTCTGCCGCGATCTGTGCCGCTTCGTAAAATGTCATATGTTTATACTCTGCCGCTTTGGCAGCTTTCTCTTTCTCGCCATACATCCCCTCACAGATAAAGAGATCCGACTTTTCCGCGTTTCTGCGGATGGATTCCGTGGGTCTCGTATCCGTGGTATAGGTCAGCTTCAGGCCTTTCCGCGGTGGCCCCAGCACCATATCCGGGGTAAACACCCCTTCTTCCGACTCGATCGTCTCTCCGTTCTGGAGCCTGCTCCAGTACGGCAGCGGGATATTCTGGGCTTTCGCCTTCGCCGCGTCGAATTTCCCCGCGCGGTCGATTTCCAGGGTATACCCGTAGCAGAGTACATTGTGGTTGACACGGAACGCCTTCAGACGGTATCCGTTCATCTCAAAAGTCTGCTCCGCCCCATCGATCTCTCTGTAAACGATCGGGAAAGGCAGCTCCGGCGCGATCACGCGCAGGCTTCCCACAACACGCTCCAATCCTTTCGGCCCGATCAGTGTAAGGGGCTCCCGCCGGTCCGCGTTCCCCATGGTAAGGAGCAGCCCCGGGAGGCCGCTGATATGATCTCCGTGATAATGAGTGAAGCAGATCACATCGATGGGCTTGAAGCTCCACCCTTTTTCTTTCACCGCCACCTGGGTCCCTTCCCCGCAGTCGATCAGCAGGCTGCTGCCGTTAAAGCGGGTCATCAGCGCTGTCAGGTAACGGTACGGGAGCGGCATCATCCCGCCGCACCCGAGCAAACATACATCTAACATTTGATCCCTCTATTTTATATTTCTGAAAATCCGTATGATTTTTCTGTCATTCTGCTTTGTTCTCTATCTCCGCAGGCAGCTTAAAAGACGCGAGCAGCCTGTCATAGCATTCCTCGCACAGGTCAAAGCTATGTCTCTCCCCGTCTTTTCCGGAAAAATATCCCCATTCGTGATCCACGCTGAACACCCCTTCCCTGGGATATCCTCCTGACACCGGGATCTCTTTTCCGCACTGGTTGCAGATGATTTTTTTAATTTCTTTTGTTTCTTTTATCTGATACTGGCGCATACATCTTCCTCCTGTAAAAAACAGTCTTGTTCTCTGTTACGCCTAAAGTATATCTGACCGGACCGCAGATTCCTACTGGGAACTGCTGCCGATACTGTGGCCCGATTTCCATCCGCCATATACACTGCCGCCTGTTTTGCCGCGTCAATCCTGACACGCCGGCTCTGGCGCCGCTGCGCTTATTCTGTCTCTCCCGCGCTGTCTTTCCCGGTTTCCACCGGGCGGCTCATAAGAATGGCGTCTTCCGTCGGATCGTCATAAAACCGCTGCCGGATGCCATCCTCTGCAAATCCCGCCTTAACATAAAGCGCCCTTGCCGCCGCGTTGCCTGCCCGCACATCCAGAAGGATCTTCCGGATCCCGCCGGTCCGGCAGATTACTTCCAGTTCATTTAAAAGGGCTCGGGCAGCCCCCTGCCTCTGCATCTCTTTTGCCACGGCGATCCGCGCGATCTCCGCCTCGTCCGCCGCTGTATACGCCAGCAGATATCCTGCGGCGCGCCCTGCTTTCTCAGCCATCAGGCAGATCGTGTTCGGCTGCGCCAGAGTCTCCAGGACTGATTTTTCACTCCATGCGTCACGGAAAAGCTGATGCTCCATCTCCGCCACTGCCGCCCCGTCCTCCATTGTCATTTTTCGGACCTCGGGCACCGCGTTTTTCTCCCGCTGCGCCCTCTCCCGCTCTGCCTGGGACACCCGCAGGTACTCCGGTTTATGCTCTGCCGCCGTCTCATACCAGCCTTCCCGGTAATAGCGGATCCCAAGCGCCCCGACTGCCGCCGCGCGCTGGCGATTCATGTACGATGGCGCAAAAAAGAACGGTACTTTCAGCCCGTCAGCAAGCCTCTCTCTGTACACCGGGACACCGTCTCCCAAAAACACTACGCGTTTGCCATAGATATTCAGGCGCCGGATCAGATCCTCCACTGATACCGCCATCTGCACACGCACGACTTTAAAACGGTATCTCATCTCCTGTGTATCTTCTGCCGCACGCTCAGGGACAAAGGTATAGATCCCTGTGTAGACCTGGCTCCGCCTGGCATCCATGATCGGGCAGATGATATCCTCACACCCGTAGACACTGTAAGCCATCGCATCCACTGTCGGCACATGGACCAGCGGCTTGCCCAGCGCAAGTCCCAGACCTTTTGCCGTTGCCGAGCCGATCCTCAGCCCGGTAAAGGAGCCCGGACCGCCTGACACCGCGATGGCATCGATTGTTGACAGATCGATCTCCACCATGCGCACCATCTCATCGATCATCGGCAGAAGTGTCTGTGAGTGTGTCTTTTTATAATTAATCGTATATTCCGCGACCGTCTGCTCATCCTCTACGATCGCAGCCGTAGCTGTCAGCCCTGAGCTGTCTATCGCCAATACTCTCATAGTCTGTCCTGCTTTCTATTCCCATTCATTCTCTCTGCGCCACTGTGATCCTCCGGTAGTCAAACCCGCGTTCCAGGTCTTTCTCGATCAGGATCTCGGTGCGCTTCTCCGGAAGGATCTCCCTGATCAGATCCGCCCACTCGATCAGGGAGACTCCCTCTCCCATCACATAGTCGTCAAAGCCGACCTCTTCCATCTCTTCCACGTCGCCGATCCGGTACACGTCAAAGTGATAGAAGGGCAGCCTTCCGCCGTCGTATTCCTGGATGATCGTGAATGTCGGGCTGTTCACCGGCTCTTCGATCCCGAGTCCTTTTGCCAGACCCTGGGTAAACACCGTCTTCCCGACTCCCAGATCCCCTGTCAGGGTAAACACCTGACCGGCGTATGCCTTTTCTCCCAACTCCTTTCCCACTCGGAATGTCTCTTCCGGGGAATTGGTCTCTATCACCATATACGTACTCCTTTCTCAACGATATCCTCTGCCGGCATATCTGCACTCTATCCTCAGGGATATACAGCTCCGTGGGCACATCCATACCCGCGCGCTCCTTCCCGTTGCACGCCGCCTCACACGCAATGCGGCAGCCGGCACGCATTCCTTTGTCTTACCGGACTCTCCCGGTCTGCGCCCTGCCGGCTGCCTTACTGCACCCTTCTTTTAGTGATGGAACAGACGGATCCCTGTAAACGCCATCACCATGCCGTATTTATTGCATGTCTCGATCACATTGTCATCCCGCACGGAACCGCCCGGCTGCGCGATGTATTTCACGCCGCTCTTGTGTGCGCGCTCGATATTGTCACCAAACGGGAAGAACGCGTCTGAACCAAGGGACACATCTGTCATCTTGTCCAGCCATGCCCGCTTCTTCTCGCGTGTAAACACTTCCGGTTTCTCTGTAAAAATATTTTCCCACGCGCCGTCAGCGAGGACATCCATGTACTCCTCCCCGATGTACAGATCGATCGCATTATCCCTGTCCGCACGCTTGATGCCCTCTTTGAACGGGAGGCCCATTACCTTCGGGCACTGCCTGAGCCACCAGTTGTCCGCCTTCTGTCCGGCGAGGCGTGTACAGTGGATACGGGACTGCTGCCCCGCGCCGATGCCGATCGCCTGTCCGTCCTTTACATAGCAGACAGAGTTGGACTGCGTATATTTCAGAGTGATCATAGAGATCGCCAGATCCACTTTCGCCGCGTCTGTAAGCTCTTTGTTGTCTGTAACGATGTTAGAGAAGAAATCCTTATCAATATGCAGTTCATTCCTTCCCTGTTCAAATGTAATGCCATACACTTCCTTGCGCTCCAGCGCCGCGGGCACATAATCCGGGTCGATCTGGATCACATTGTAGTTTCCTTTTTTCTTCTGCTTTAAGAGTTCCAGCGCTTCCGGCTCATATCCGGGTGCGATCACACCGTCAGACACTTCGCGCTTGATCAGCCTTGCGGTATCCACATCGCAGACATCAGACAATGCGATGAAATCGCCGAAGGATGACATCCTGTCCGCGCCTCTTGCGCGCGCATAAGCGCACGCCAGCGGCGAAAGCTCTCCCAGGTCATCCACCCAGTAGATCTTCGCCAGAGTCTCGGAAAGAGGCAGTCCGACTGCCGCTCCCGCCGGGGACACATGCTTAAAGGACGTAGCCGCCGGAAGTCCGGTCGCTTTTTTCAGCTCGGATACAAGCTGCCAGCCGTTAAAAGCATCCAGGAAGTTGATATAGCCCGGGCGCCCGCACAGCACCTCGATCGGCAGGTCGCTCCCATCGTTCATGTAGATCCTGGACGGCTTCTGGTTCGGGTTGCATCCGTATTTCAGTTCTAATTCTTTCATCTTTTTATCCGCTCCTTTTCTTCTGAATCCATCTTCCAGTTCAATATCAGTCACTGGTTTTTATTTACGATCTTCGACTCATATTCCCCCGTCTCAATGTCGATATAGCGGACAAAAAGGGAAACTTTATTCTCCTCGTTCAGGCTGTTCCACAAAAGGTCCGTAAACACGTCCATATCATCGGAAATACCGATCAGTTTCGGCTCGCCCTCAAAGCTCGGGAGCGGGTCTCCGTCACACATGTACGTATGGATGAAGTGACCTTCTCCCGCCGCCGGATTTTCATAGGCAAATGTATACCGGCTGCAGCTGTCCGGGCTGCCGTTATTGCTCTTTAAAATGGACATTGCATAATTATATGCACCGTTTTCTATGTGCATGATCCCGGAGATGCGGGGCGTATAGTTCGGTCCGTCCGGCTCGAACTCTCTTGTACGCAGTGACTGTTCAAAAGTAAGCTGCTTATCCATGCCCTCATAGATCGTATCCGTCTGGTCGCCGTTTGTCACGATCGTCTTATTGCCGAGAACACGCACCGGTGCGTAGATGATCAGGCTCGGATCTGTCAGCTTGGAAGGATCAAACGCCTGTGTGCGGATCCCCTCCCCGTCCTCCACGAAAATACGGTTCCTGCTGTTCTCACTCCTCCCCATGATGAAATAAGCTGTAACTGCCTTCTTCCCGTCAGGGGTCTTCCCTATAATGATCCCCCTCCCGGGATACGAATTGTTTTTCAGTTCTTCCTCAATAGACAGCATCTTCATCGCACTGCATCTCCTTTCTTTATGAATCGTTGGTTTCTTAAATCTATTTCTTGCTCTGTCACTCTTCCTCTGCGGCATCCTCAGACTCTCTGCGCTTCTTTTTCCCGCTGCGCTCCCCGTCCTCTTCCGCCGCGGCAGGTTCGATCTTAAGCCGCGCCTTTGTGATCCGGTTGTCCCGGACTTCTTCCACTGTAAAGACAAGGTTGTCCGAGAAGACTGTGTCTCTGTCGTCCTTCTCCGGGATGTGTCCCAGCTTCTCGATCAGGTAGCCTGAAAGGGTATCGTAGTTTTCTGTCTCCAGCTTCAGCCCCAGCTCCTCATTCAGGTCATCGATCAGGATCCCGCCGTCCAGCAGGTATTCATCCTCACTGACCGCCTGGATATCAGGGACGACTTCCTCGTATTCCTCATTGATATCGCCCATGATCTCTTCCACCAGATCCTCGATCGTCACGATACCGGAGAATCCGCCGTACTCATCCACCAGGATCGCCATATGGTGCCTGGTCTCCTGCATGCTGCGGAACAGCTCGTCCGCATCCTTTGTCTCCGGTACGAAAAACGGTTTTCGGAGCATCCGCCTGATGTCTCCTTCTTCCAGCGCGTTTTTCCGAAGCTCGATCATCACATCCTTCACGTGGAGGACGCCGATGATATTGTCAATGCTTTCCTCGTATACAGGAATCCTGCTGTGCCTCGTCTGAAGGATCTCATCGATCTGAGACTCAAAAGAATCTTCAATATCAATGGTAAACACATCACGCCTCGGCACCATGATCTCCTTGGCTGTCCTCTCATCAAACTTAAACACCGAGTCGATCATCTCACGCTCATCATCATCAAATGTACCGCTCTCATTTCCCATCTTTAGAAGCGCTTTGATCTCTTCCTCTGTCACAGCCTCCTCCTGGTCTTCTGTCTTCATATGAAGGATCCTCAGGACCAGCTTCGTAGAGAATGACAGCAGCTTGGTAAACGGTGTCAGGATGATCGAGATATAGTGGATCGGCATGACAGTCATCATACAGAACGCTTCCGCCTTCTGGAGCGCGATCCTCTTCGGCACAAGCTCACCGAACACAAGATTAAAAAACATCAGGATCAGCGTCACGCCATTGTGGGCGATCTGCCCGCTGTACGGGATCCCCACACCATGCATCCAGTCCGCCAGCACCGGCGAGATGCTCGATGCCGCCGAAGCCGATGAGTAAAATCCCGCAAACGTGATCGCCACCTGGATGGTAGAGAGGAACTTCGTCGAGTCCTCAAACAATCCCTCGATCACCTTTGCCTTTTTATTTCCATCCTCGGCAAGACTGCGTATCCTGTTCTTATTGACAGATACGACCGCCATCTCCGCTCCGGCAAAGTATGCGTTCAGCAAAGTGAAAAACAACAACAGTAACAAGTCGAAAATAATAGTGTTCCCCGCAGGGTCCGCGTCCATAAAAAAACTCCTCCTAATAAATTATTATCAGGAGAAGTATATCATGTGAATGCTGTTTGCGCAAGATACCGTCATTCGCTTTGATTTTCTTTCGTTTTCACATGTTCTGCGATAAATTCCGGGACTTTTGCCTCAGGCATCCCCAGCGCATAGGAAAACTCACTGAACAGCGCATGTTCCAGGATCACCTGGTACTTCTTATCCACGCTGGTGACCGAACCCCGGCTCTTTGTCCGGCTGTACGCAGTCTTAAGGACTCTCACCCAGCCTTCCGGCGAGTATCCGGAAATACAGTCCTTATATTCCTGCTCCCTGAGTTTCTCATTCTTTACATGCAGCGTCTCGATATCCCGCATGCGTCCGATCAGGGCGAGCGCCTCCTCCCGGCTCACCGGCCTGCGGATGTGTCTCTCATCATCTGCCGGCACATACACCCTGTCCCCGGAATCCTCCACGGACTGCAGTGTATAATATACCCTTCCGCTGTCCGAATACAAAAAATCCAGCGTGCCGATCTCTTCTACCTTATACAGCCCTCTGCACTTATAAACTACCGCGTCTCCTCTGTCCAGCATACAGATCCTCCTTTTTCCTGCCCGGCTTCCACAATATGTACGGCGCTCCCACATTTTTCCTGTCACCTGGAGTATTACCCAAAAAAGACCGGTACAACGCTGTAACGGTCTTTTTACAGATCCTCTGTAATTATTTTAACAGTTTCTTAGGATAATTGTAAGAAATCTAATATTTTTTATATTTTTTCGTCATTTTGCCTTAATATATCTGGCTTACTTTTTGTGCAGATTATCTCAGCCGGATAG
>DWUV01000050.1 GCA_019120595.1 Candidatus Mediterraneibacter tabaqchaliae
ACGCTCCGGGATATTGTAAAAGAGCTGGAGAAGCCGGCGAGAGACCCCCGTGACGAGATGCCGAAGCCGATCCTGCGCACGGATGTGCTGGAGATGAAGGACTTAAAAGAAGGCATGATCCTCAAAGGCACGGTGAGAAATGTGATCGATTTCGGCGTGTTCGTGGATATCGGCGTGCACCAGGACGGCCTGGTCCATATCTCCCAGATCACGGACCGGTATATCAAACATCCGCTGGAAGTTGTGAGCGTGGGTGATATCGTAGATGTAAAGGTGATGAGCGTGGACCTGAAAAAGAAAAGGATCCAGCTGACCATGAGAGGGATCAGCTGAATCCCCAAATCCCGGTCTCAGGCGTCCAGGAGCAGCCGTGCAAGTTCCATCGGAGTCTCGGGATGATACTGCGCCGGGATATGGGCATCCTCATGCGCTCCCCATACCGCGCAGGCAAAGTCAACGCCTGCGGCGGAAGCGCATTTCCCGTCTCCTGAGCTGTCCCCGACATAGAGGATCTCACCGCTCCCGGCTCCTGTCTCCTCCATGTATTTCAGGAGCGGAGCGGGAGATGGCTTGTGCTCCTCTGTGTCGTCCGAGCAGATCTCGACAGTAAAATAAGGGCGGATGGGGAGCGGATCCAGAACCAGATCCAGCTCTTCGTGTGTCCTGGATGTGACGATGCCAAGAGAGCAGCCGGCATTTTTCAGCGCTTCCAACAGCTCGGGGATGCCGTCAAAGGGCTGCATGAGGTCGCTGTGTTTCGCCTCGTTTTCCACCCAGAGGGCGATGGTCTCTTCTGCTCTGTCCGTGATGCCGAAATATTCCATATTCCCCAGGGAAGTCCGGCCGAGGACATGGCCCATCTCTTCGATCTCAGGGGAGAAGCCTGTGACGGCGAGGAGAGCCTCGCGCAGGGAATAGAGGATGCAGTAGGCTGTATCGAGAAGGGTTCCGTCTACATCAAAAACGATATGTTTATACTTCTTGTTCATAGTTGAAAGTCTCCGTTCTGCCGCCTGGAAAGCGGCTTTTTTTATTTTTGCGGGCAGCGGCCGGGCGGATCTGCCGCAGTGTTCATCTGCCGTCTGTCAGGAAGTACCGTCTGTTTGGCAAAATTCCCCTATGCAGTGGTCTCCCTCCGGATCAGCACCGGCGGTATGATCCGGTGCACGGGTCCTGCCTGCGGGGCGGGCCTGCGTTTCTTCCGCTCCTCCATCTGTTCGGAGAGAAGCTTCATCGCTTCGTTTGCGATCACGCTGATCTGCTGCCCCACTGTGCTGATCGGGATGACGGCCTCCCTGGAAATAGGCGAGTTGTCAAACCCGATGATCTGGTAAGTGTCCGGAAGGTTGCCGTATCTCTGGATCAGGAGATTCAGCATCACATTGGCATGGGTATCATTGGGCATGAAGATCCCTTTCCGTTTCCCCGGGTATTTTTGTTCAAACTGGTCTGTCAGCGCGGAGATCCTCTCCCTGTTTTCTTCAAACGTATTCCCCAGATCGGTGAGGATCAGCTCATAGGGCAGATGGTACTCTTCACACGTATCCACAAATCCGCGGATCCGGCCGGATGCAGGCTGGCTGTCAGGCATATCCGCGTTTACATGGAGGATGATATCGCATCCGCTTTTGCGAAGGAGACTCGCCGCCTGGACTCCGCCCATGTAATTGTCTGTGTTGACGCTGGATATAAACTGGTCTTCACGCTCAATGCCGACCACAGGCACACCGTAGGTAGCCAGCTCTCTGGAAGGGACTGTCCCGCTCAGGACGATCATGCCTTCGATATTGTAGGCCAGCAGCTCTTCAATGTATTTCCGCTCGACATCCGCTTTTTCGTTCCCGGCAAAGACGAGGAATTTGTAGCCGTAAGTCCCGTAAGTGTCAAGGATCTGGCTGAGCATTTCTGAGTAGAAGTGCATGTACAGGTTGGGGATGATGATCCCGACGAATTCGGTCTTCCCGCTGGCTAGGATGCGGCCCACTTTGTTTTCCTTATAATCCAGTTCTGTCAGGGCATCCGCGATCTTCTGCTGGTTCTCCAGTGTCAGGGAATCCGGGTCATTAAAATAACGGGAGATCGTTGTCTTGGAAAATCCCGTGTATGCCGCGATATCTGCGAATGTTACTTTTTTCTGTTTCATGTCTTTTTGCTCCTTTGGATTAACGCAGGCTGTGTCCTATACGACCACAGCAAATACAGTATAGCAGAAAAAAGCGCGGGCAGGCAATAAAGTGACCGATTCCAAAACCGGTTTTGTGAATTCTGTACAGAAAATACATGGAGAAAATGGGACAAATGCTGAAACTGTATTTTTGTATTGACACCCTGCGTTGCAAGCGCTATGATTGCATTAAAAGAACCGGTTACTTAACCGATAACGTAATCGGTTATACAAAAATGATTTCAGCAGAGGAGGTAAAGGGATGAAGAAACGATGGCTGTGTCTGACCGGCGTGATCTTCGCCGCGGCGTGCCTTTCCGGGTGCCAGCAGAAGGATCCGGAGCCGGGAGAGGTAGCGGGCTATGACCAGGGAGAAGAGTATCTCTCGATCTGGGTGCATTCCATAGAGGATACAGAGGAAGGCCAGGCATACAGGGAATCAGTGGAAAGTTTTAACGAGGCTTATGACGGGACGTATTTCGCGGATATCGAGTTCGTGCCGAGGAATGACAGCGGAGGCGGGTATTCGGACAAGGTCAATGCGTCTGTCATGGCAGGCGGCCTGCCGGATGTGCTCACAGTGGACGGGCCGAACGTATCGGCGTACGCGTCGAACGGGATCATCCAGCCGCTTGCGGAGCTGACTGAGGAAGAGGAGAGTGAATACCTGCCGTCCATCATCGAACAGGGGACCGTCAACGGCGACCTGTATGCCCTGGGAGTGATGGAGTCCAGCGTGGGATTCTACTATAACAAGGACATTATCGAGGAGGCGGGGATCGAGATCCCGGACGCGGACGACCCGTGGACCTGGTCGGAGTTCCTGGATATCCTGGAGGAGCTGAAGCCCCTGATGGATGAGAAAGACGGCTATCCGCTGGATATGACATTCCCGGTAGGGGAGACGAGCATCTATTACTATGCTCCCTTTGTCTGGTCAGGCGGGGGCGAACTGGTAAGCGACGACGGGCTGACAGTGGACGGATATTTTAATTCAGATCAGACTGCCGCAGCGATGGAATACTTCCGTACGATCGTAGAAAATGAGTACATGTCAGAAGCGCCGATCGACCATCTCTTCGAGAGCGGAAGGGCAGCGTTTAAATTCGACGGGGCGTGGGAAGTCAATACCGTCTACACAAGTTACCCGGACATTGATCTGGGAGTCGCACCGTATATTGTCAGCGACGACTGGGACGGAGAGGCTTATACGCCGACAGGCTCGTGGGCGTTCGCGGCGTCTTCTGAGACAGAGGATATCGAGGGAGCCACGGAGCTGGTCAAATGGATGAGCGGAGTGGACAGCGGGATCCGTATCTGGGAGATGACGAAGAACTTCCCGTCTACATATGAAGCATTTGAAAATATCGATGTGTTCCAGACGGATGAGAACTACAAGGCGCTGTACGACCAACTGAGCAATTACGGGCATCCCAGGCCGAAGACCCCGGTGTATCCGCAGGTGAGCACCAGTTTCCAGGAGGTACTGGAAAGCACGGCGCTGAGCGGAAAGGATGTACAGGAAGAGCTTGACAAGGCTGTGGAACGGATCGATCAGAAACTGGAACGTTATACGAGGGAATAAAATTATGAAGAAAAAGAATTCAATCATGGGAATGGCGTTTTTCGGGCCCGCGCTGGTGCTGCTCACCATTTTCTTATTCCTGCCGATGCTGCTTACGTTCGGATTCAGCTTTACGGATTATTTTGCGCTGAATCCTGAGCTGACACATTTCGTGGGGCTGGAAAACTACATCAATATTTTTAAGGACGAGCTTTTTGTGCAGTCGTTTTTGAACACCGTAAAATTTGTGATCATCATTGTGCCGCTCCAGTGCGGCGGAGCGCTGCTCCTGGCGCTGGCCATCAACAAAGCGGCGCACTGCAAGAAATATTTTAAAGTCGCGTTTTTCGTGCCGGTGGTCATGTCCCTGGCCGTTGTCTCCACACTGTGGATGCAGATCTACAGTCCGGAGGGCATCCTGAATACGCTCCTGGCGAACTTCGGGATCGACGCGCAGCCGTTTATCCACAGCGCGGACCAGGCGCTGCCGTCTATCGCCATCATGAGCGTATGGCAGGGCGTGGGTTACCAGATGATCATCTTCCTGGGCGGACTGCAGAATATCAACCCCGCGCTCTACGAGGCGGCTGAGATGGACCATGCCAGCGCATGGCAGAAGTTTAAAGACATTACGCTCCCGGAGCTGAAGCCTCTGTGCATTTTCGTGTTTATCACAGTGACGATCGGCGCGTTCCGTATGCTGGTCCAGCCGATGGTCATGACCGGAGGAGGTCCGGACCATTCGACGTACACCCTTGTCTACGACATTTATGAGACGGGCACAGTCAACTGGGAGATGGGACTTGCGTCTACAATGGCGATCGTATTTACGGTATTTGTGGTGATCCTGACGATCATCCAGAACGTACTGACTAAGGATAAGGAGGGAAGAAAGCATGTTGACAAAAAAGCAAAAGCGAATTAACTGGATCCTGGTAGCTGTGCTGCTGGTGCTGTCCGTATTCTTCCTCTTCCCGGTGATCTGGATGCTGGCGAACTCCTTTAAGCCGGACGCGGCGATCACAGCGGATATGAATTCCATAGCGGCGTTCATCCCGCCGGCGCTGAACGGAAACTTTTTTGAAAACTACGTTTCCATCCTCACGGACACGAACTTTTTGAGATACATGGCGAACACGCTCTTTTACGCGGCGGTGCTGATCGTCCTGAGCATCGTGGTAAACGGCCTGGCGGGATATGCGCTTGCGAAGATCAAGTTCCCCTTCCGCGACCAGTGGCTCCTGATTATTATCATGCTGCTCATCGTGCCGACGGAGACGGTCATTACGATCCATTTCCTGATCATCGCCAAGGCGGGGCTTCTGAATACCATTGTCGGATACATCCTGCCGCTGATCGTCAACCCGTTCAACATCTTTCTGTTCCGGCAGGTGTTCGTAAGCCTCCCGGATGATGTGTACGAAGCGGCGCAGCTGGACTTCTGCGGGCCGGTGAAATACTTCTTCACCATGGTCCTGCCCATGTCAAAGACCGTGGTCGCGACAGTCAGCGTGTTTACATTCCTGAATGTGTGGAACGATTATCTCTGGCCGTCTCTGGTATTTACATCCAGCGACCTGCTGACAGCGCAGATCGGCCTGAACTCGATCACATCCAACGAAAATACAACGATGGGGCAGACCCTCGCGGTCATTACTCTTGTTACCATACCAGTCATCATCATCTACTCTCTGTTCTCAAAGCAGATCGTGGAAGGTGTAACATCAACAGGTTCAAAGGAAGGATAAGAAGATGAGTTTTATAGAATTTAAAAATGTATGTAAAAAATATCCGGGTTCTGATAAAAATACAGTAGACAATTTCAATCTTGAGATTGAGGAAAAAGAGTTCATCGCTTTCGTCGGTCCTTCCGGGTGCGGAAAGTCAACGACACTGCGCATGATCGCAGGCTTTGAGGAGATCACCGGGGGCGAGCTCTACATCGACGGGAAGAAAGTCAATGAGATGGCGCCCAGGGACAGAGGGATTTCCATGGTATTCCAGAATTATGCCCTGTACCCCCATATGACAGTGGAGAAAAACATCGGGTACGGCCTGAAAAATATGAAAATGCCGGCGGACCAGATCAAGAAGAAAGTGGACTGGGCGATCGATATCCTGGGGCTGGAGGAATACCGTTACAGAAAGCCGAAGAACCTCTCCGGCGGGCAGCGCCAGAGAGTGGCGCTGGGGCGCGCGATCGTCAAGAACTCCAAGGTGTTCCTCATGGATGAGCCTCTGTCAAACCTTGACGCAAAGCTCCGTGTCAGCATGAGGACGGAGATCAGCAAGCTCCACAGACAGATCGGGGCGACGACGATCTATGTCACCCATGACCAGGTGGAGGCCATGACCATGGCGGACCGCATCGTTATCATGAAGGACGGCGTGATCCAGCAGGTCGGGAAGCCGATGGAGCTCTATGACCATCCGAAGAATCAGTTTGTCGCAGGCTTCATCGGATCGCCGCAGATGAATTTCTTCGATGTGACCGTATCCGGGAATACCGTGAGGTTTGCCGATGGGAATACCATTACGCTCTCAGAAGGCATGGTGAAGAAATTAGGCGGGCGCCAGGGAGAAATGGTGCTCGGCATCCGCGGAGAGGATATCAAGTCAGACGCCCAGAATATGGATCTGAACAGCGCCAACAGGCTGCACGCGGTCATTTCCGACACAGAGGTCATGGGAAATGAGAACAACCTGTATTTTGAATTCGGAGGGACGCAGGCAGTGGCAAGGGTGTCAAAGTATGAGATCAGCCAGATCGGCGACAAGATCGATTTCGTATTCATGCCGTCAAAGATGCACTTCTTTGACAAAGAGACAGGAGTGAATTATACGGAAGAAGTGTGAGGACACTCGGAAGCAGTATGAGATCAAACAGAAGAAGTATGAGAACACACGGAGGCAGTATGAAGAGACAGAGACTACACTTAAAAGCGCCGGATAACTGGGTCAATGACCCGAACGGCTTTATCTACTACAAAGGATACTACCATCTGTTTTACCAGTATTTCCCCTATGGTCCCCGCTGGGGGACCATGCACTGGGGGCATGCGGTGAGCCGTGACCTGGTCACCTGGGAGCACAGGGGGATCGCGCTCTATCCGACTGTGCGCGAGGACAGGAACGGCTGTTTTTCAGGGAGCGCCATTGAAAAAGACGGGAAGCTGTACCTCGTCTATACGGGGGTGCGCTACGAGGTGGTGAACCCGGAGGACCCGCATACATGCTTAGACGAGCAGTTCGAGTCCGCGCAGCTTATGATCACTTCAGAGGACGGATTCCATTTTGACAATGAGAACGGGAAGACGGTCATCATACCGCCGGTCACGGATAAGGAGATCGGAGACCGGACCCATACAAGGGATCCCAAGATCTGGAGAGGAACAGACGCCTGGTATCTTGTCCTGGGAAGCACGGTGGAGGAAAAGTACGGGGAAGTGCTCTTCTTCCGCAGCGAAGACCTGCGCACATGGACTTATGTAAACAAAGCGTGGAAGGGACCGAAATACGGCTGGATGTGGGAATGTCCGGATCTCTTTGAGACAGAGGGCGGAGCCGTACTTATGGTATCGCCCATGGGACTGCTGAAAAACGGGGAGAAGGAAAAAAATCAGGCAGTGTGCTTCCCGGTGGGATTCGAGGAGAGCGCCTGCAGGATGGACATACCGGATGAGTATCAGTTTACGGATTACGGGATGGACCTGTACGCGCCACAGACCACAGTGGACGCGGAAGGCAGGAGAGTGATGGAGGCATGGATCAGGATGCCGAAGCCCACGGAAGCCGGATGGATCGGGATGTTCTGCTCCCCGCGAGTGGTGGAGCGAAGGGGAGAGCATATTTACTTCCGCATGCATCCGAATATCCGTGCAGCTTACTCGGAAGAGATCACGGATCCCGCTGAGGCTTCCCCGGACGGATATATGGCGGTATTTGAGCTGGAAGACGGGGAACAGGCGGACGTCGGGGGACTTGTGATCACCCGGGAGGGAAACCGGATCCGCGCGGACCGGACCGCAGTGTATCCTTCCTTTGAGGGAGCGCACCAGATCTCAGAAACCCCGGAGCTGAAAGACGGCTGCCGCCTGGAAGTCCTGGCGGACGACAGCCTGGTGGAAATCTATATCAATGACGGAGAATATGTGATCAGCAATGCCGTGTACGGACTCGGGAAGACGGTCAAAGTGAGCGGAGGAAAAACGGTCCGGCTGTATACGATGAAAGCAGATAAGGAAAACAACGAGGGAATGGAAGAAGAAAGCAGAGAGGAAAGCTATGAGTGACGGGAAAAAATATGATGTGACTGCTCTTGGGGAGCTTTTGATCGACTTTACGGAAAACGGCGTGAGCGGTCAGGGGAATCCTATGTTTGAAGCAAATCCGGGAGGCGCGCCGTGCAATGTGCTGGCGATGCTTTCCAGGCTGGGATACCGGACTGCATTTATCGGAAAAGTGGGCAGAGATTGCTTCGGAGACCAGCTCCGCAGCGCCGTTGAGGAGGCGGGGATCAGCGCGGAACATCTTCTGACAGACAAGGAGATCCACACCACGCTCGCCATCGTCCATACATTTCCGGACGGTGACCGGGATTTCTCATTTTACCGAAATCCCGGGGCAGACATGATGCTTACGGAGGATGAGATCCCGGAGGATACGATCCGGAACTCCAGGATCTTTCACTTCGGGACGCTGTCCATGACGCATGAGGGAGTGCGCGCGGCTACGAAAAAGGCTGTGCATATCGCAGAGCAGTCGGGGTGCATCCTCTCCTTTGACCCCAATCTGCGCCCTCCCCTCTGGAACAGTCTGGAGGAGGCGAAGGAACAGACCCTCTGGGGGCTGGAACACTGCCATATCCTGAAGATCTCAGATAACGAGATCACATGGCTGACCGGGAAAGAGGACTATACGGAAGGCGCGCGGTGGATCTACAGCAGATATCATATCCCGCTTATCCTTGTGTCAATGGGGAAGGAGGGAAGCAGGGCGTATTACGGCGATATCATGGCTGAGGCAGCGCCCTTCCTGCGCGCAGATACAGTGGAAACGACCGGCGCGGGAGATACCTTCTGCGGATGTATGCTCAGCGGCGTCTTGGAAAAAGGTCTGGAAGGACTTACGCAGGAAGATCTGAGAGAAATGCTGACCTTTGCAAACAGCGCTGCTTCGGTCATAACGACAAGGCGGGGAGCGCTGAAAGTGATGCCGGACAGAGATGAGATCGAGCAGAATAAGAGATAAACAGCGGACGGTATAAGAGAGAAAGTGCCGTTCTTGCGCCTCTCTTCAAAGCGTAGTACAATGGAAACGGACTTATTCACACATTCACGATCTACTGTGAAAAGAGTTCGTCTCCGAGGGACTGCCTTTGTAAGAGAGGCATTTTTTATGGGATCAAAGCTGCTGTCAGATATACAGCAGATGGAAAGGAAAGAAGTAATATGACAAAGTTTGAAGAATTTGAACATATCATCGCGAAACTCCGCGCCCCGGACGGCTGTCCGTGGGACCGCGAGCAGACCCACGCCAGCCTGAAGAAACCGTGCATCGAGGAGGCGGCTGAGGTCGTCTGCGGGATCAATATCCTGGAGCAGACAGGAGACCCGGATAATCTGAAGGAAGAACTGGGGGACCTTCTTCTCCAGGTGGTGATGCACGCGCGCATCGCGGAGGAGGAAGGCTATTTTACCATGGACGATGTGATCCAGGGGATCATTGACAAAATGGTGCGGCGGCATCCGCATGTGTTCGGGGACGCTGTGGCTGACGATTCCGGCGCGGTGCTGAAGAAGTGGGATGAGATCAAGAAGCAGGAGAAGAAGGGAAAAGAGTGGACGGAAGCCTATCTGCCTGCGGCGTTTGAGGAGGCGAAGGAGCTGATCGACGCGGCGGCGGAGAGGAAAGGATTTGGAAAATTTGGAATGGAGATTGGTTGTGATTTATAGTATACTGAACAGTGTACAAAGGGAACGAAAGGAAGGAAAAAATGGGAACAATATATGAGGATGTTTTTTAGGGACGACAGAAAAATACAATCAAAAATTGGGAATGCTTGCCAAAATGGCACAGCCGGAAAAGTGGACATATAAAAAGATACAGGAAAAAGACCCATATCGAATTTTGAGAAATTATATACAATTTACATATAATAGATTAGCCGAAGAAAATAAATTTATTGAGTCACCGGATGGAAAATATAGATGTATGAATACAGGGTTATTGACTATATATAACCAAGAAATCGTTGCGATATTTGCGCAAAATGAAAAGGCGGGTAAGCAGCCATGGTTCTTAAATGGATTTTTTAAAGAAACAGATAAATTTTTTACTACAAATTTTTATAGAATCCCACCATTAGCTGATTATTGTAATAATGCAAAAGATTTGAGTTATGATAACAATCTTGAATTAAATTTACGAAAAGAACATATAATAGATGATAACTTCGAAAGATTTGTTGAAGCTGGATATAATAACAAGGAATTGATC
>DWUV01000051.1 GCA_019120595.1 Candidatus Mediterraneibacter tabaqchaliae
GTTTTTGTTTGACAGCTTAATTTTACATCAAAAAGGAACAGGATTCCTTATATTTTAGCCATTTTTTGAAAGTTGTGGATAACAAAACTCAGCAGATTTATCTTAGGGGGATAATTCTGCGGAAACTCAAGTAGGCAACATTTTATTGTATATTCGTTCCCGGCATGGTATACTGGGAACAGACATTCGTTCTGACTGCAAAGGCTTTCCATTTTAGGAGAGACCTGAGCAATAAGGCGCAGATATATCGCAGAGGAATGAGGGGGATTTTCCCTCTTCTTATGGTAGAGAAGCGCCTTTTCGGCGCTTTTTATTTTTTGCGAAATAAAATATAGCAGACCAGGTACATCCCGGTCTTTCACAGGACGGATACGCTGTAAACAAACAGTAAACACAAGGAGAACTGCCAATGGAAAACAGGATCGCACTCATCGGCATTATCCTGGAATCCAGGGATTCTGTGGATGAGCTGAACCATCTGCTGAGCCAGTACGGCGAATATGTGATCGGCAGGATGGGCATCCCTTATCGGGAAAAAGGCATCCACGTCATCAGCGTGGCGCTGGATGCGCCAAATAACGTCATCAGCGCGCTTTCGGGGAAACTGGGGATGCTCCCCGGGGTGAGCACGAAGACGATCTACGGGAAGAATATATGAGCGCGGGCCGTCTGGATGCCGCTGCAAACGCGGTCCAAAACACAGACAGGATCACAGAGCTCATCGACCGGCTCGAGGACAGACGTTCCCTCACCCGTGAGGAATGGACAGAACTGATCCGCGGGCGCAGTGAACAGGCAGCGGAATACCTCTTTGAGAGGGCAAGGGAAACCCGCATCCGCCATTACGGCCATGACGTCTACATACGCGGCCTGATCGAGTTCACCAATTACTGCCGCAATGACTGTCTGTACTGCGGGATCAGAAAGAGCAACCCCAATGCCGAGCGGTACCGCCTCACGCCGGATGAGATCCTGACCTGCTGTGAGCACGGCTATGAACTCGGGTTCCGCACTTTTGTACTCCAGGGCGGGGAGGACGGCTGGTTTACGGACAGCCGTCTGGCGGATATCGTCTCTTCCATCCATTCCCGGTGGCAGGACTGCGCGGTCACTCTCTCCGTGGGCGAGCGCTCCCGGGAGAGCTACCGCATCCTGAAAGAGGCAGGGGCAGACCGTTTTCTCCTGCGCCATGAGACCTATGACCATGAGCACTACTCCCGTCTCCACCCGCCCTCTCTAAGCGCGCAGGAGCGGCAGAGATGTCTTTGGGATTTAAAGGATCTCGGCTACCAGGTGGGGACAGGTTTTATGGTCGGCTCTCCCTTTCAGACGCCGGAGAACCTGGCTGACGACATGCTGTTCCTGGAAAAGCTGGATCCCCAGATGGTCGGGATCGGACCTTTCATCCCCCATCATGACACGCCCTTTGCAGACCAGCCGGCAGGGACGCTGGAGCTGACGCTCTTTCTGCTGGGGCTCATACGGCTCCTGCTGCCCAAAGTGCTGCTCCCCGCCACCACTGCCCTGGGGACCATTGCCCCGGACGGCAGGGAAAGAGGGATCCTCGCCGGGGCGAATGTAGTGATGCCGAACCTTTCTCCCGCACAGGTGCGGGAAAAATATCTGCTCTACGACAACAAACTCTGCACCGGGAGCGAAACTGCCGAGAGCTTAAAAGACCTGGAGTCCCGGATGCAGGCGATCGGTTACCGCATCGCCGTATGCCGCGGAGACTCGCTGAACATGTGACCGCTGCCATTGTCTGATGCCGGTCCGTATTATTTAAGATAAATCTCAGAAACGAAAAGGAGAAAACTAAAATGTATGATGTAAATTCAAAATGCGCGGATGATTTTATCAACCATGAGGAAATCCTTGAGACGCTCGCATATGCAGATGAAAACAAAGAAAATATCGAACTGATCGATTCCATTATCGAAAAGGCGAAAAAACGCAAGGGGCTTTCCCACAGGGAAGCGTCCGTCCTGCTCGCCTGTCCTATTGAAGAAAAAAATCAGGAGATCTACAAGCTGGCGGAACAGATCAAAAAAGATTTCTACGGCAACCGCATCGTTATGTTCGCGCCCCTGTACCTGTCCAACTACTGCATCAACGGCTGCACGTACTGCCCGTACCACGCAAAGAACAAACATATCCCGAGGAAGCAGCTCTCTCAGGAAGATATCCGCAGAGAGGTCATCGCGCTCCAGGATATGGGTCATAAGCGTCTTGCCCTGGAAGCCGGAGAAGACCCGGTGCGCAACACCATGGATTACTACCTGAAATCAATCGAGACCATTTACAGCATCAAGCATAAAAACGGGGCGATCCGCCGCGTAAACATCAATATCGCGGCAACGACCGTGGATAATTACCGTCTCTTAAAGGAAGCAGGGATCGGCACATACATCCTCTTCCAGGAGACCTACCACAAAGAAAGCTATCTTGAACTCCATCCGACCGGACCGAAGCACGATTACAATTACCACACAGAAGCAATGGACCGCGCCATGGAAGGCGGCATCGATGATGTGGGCTTAGGCGTTCTCTTCGGTCTGGACAAATACCGCTATGAGTTCGCAGGACTGCTCATGCATGCAGAGCATCTGGAAGCCGCTTTCGGAGTCGGCCCCCATACGATCAGCGTGCCGAGGCTGAAACATGCTGACGATATCAACCCGGATGATTTTGACAACGGCATCGACGACGACACCTTCGCCAAGATCGTTGCCTGCATCCGCATCGCCGTTCCCTACACAGGCATGATCATTTCCACAAGGGAAAACCAGAAGACAAGGGAGCGTGTCCTCCACCTGGGTATCTCCCAGATCAGCGGCGGCTCAAGGACCAGCGTGGGCGGCTACTGCGAGCCGGAGCCGGAGGATGAGAAGTCCGAGCAGTTCGATGTCAGCGACAACCGGACTCTTGACGAAGTCGTCCGCTGGCTCATGGAGATGGATTATATCCCGAGCTTCTGTACGGCATGCTACCGCGAAGGACGCACAGGCGACCGTTTCATGTCACTGTGCAAGAGCGGGCAGATCCAGAACTGCTGCCACCCCAACGCACTGATGACACTGAAGGAATACCTG
>DWUV01000052.1 GCA_019120595.1 Candidatus Mediterraneibacter tabaqchaliae
GCTTATGATAAACTATTGAAAGAATATCGGCCTGTGACCGGAAGGACAGGAAGATGAGGACTGACCGATGAAATATTATTTTCGACGAGGTGAATGCGGTGGATAAGTATGATTATAAAGTAAAGACCGAAGAGATGCTCGAACTTATGGAGGACGGTGCATACAGGCAGGCAGCGGAGATCGCGGATGAGATCGACTGGAAGAGGGTCCGCAATACCGGGATGCTGGCAGATGTCAGTGAGATCTATGAAAAGAACAAAGAGTATCAGAAAGCTTATGAAGTGCTGAATCTTGCTTACCGCCGTGCGGAGGGGAGCAGGAAGATCATCAGCCGCCTCTGTACCCTGGCGGTCAAGACAGAGAATGTGGACGAGGCCATTGATTATTATGATGACTTTATCCAGATCGCGCCGAAAGATCCGAACCAGTATATACTGAGATATCAGATCCTCCGCGCGCAGAGGGCTCCTGTCGAGCAGCAGATCGAGGCTCTTGAGGAGTATAAGAAGTCCGAATATATCGAAGAGTGGGCGTATGAGCTGGCAAAGCTGTACCAGGAGGCCGGCATGACGGCGGAGTGCCTGGAGGAGTGCGATGATCTTATCCTCTGGTTCAGTGAAGGGCAGTATGTGTATAAGGCGATGGAGCTGAAGATGCAGTATAAGCCGCTGACTCCTTCGCAGCAGGAAAAGTATGACCGCCGGTATGAGAAGCTTCCGGAGGAGACGGCAGAGATCCCCGATATCGTAGCGTACGCGGAGTCAAAAAGCGGGGACGCTGAGGAAGAGGACGATATTATCGATGCAGAGGAAATTGAGGAAGCAGAGGATATCGGCGATGAGGAGATCAGCCAGGACGGAGCAGAAGAGATCCCGGAAGAGGGAATCCGGCAGGAAGATGCTGACGGCAGTGAGGATGCCGCAGACGCAGAGCCGAAGAAAAAGAAGATCGGCGATACAATGCCGCTCGGGGAGGCGCTGAAAAAGCTCCTCCATCCGGAAAAAGAGATCCTGCCGGAAGAGGAAGAAGAGCCTGTGCTGGATGACCTGGCAGAAGAGATCGGCGAAATTGAGTCCGTGGCTGATATTGATATTATTGCCCAGATAGCAGAGGAGAAGAAAAAGGCTGTTACAGCAGCCGGAGAGATGACAGAAATTATTCCGGAAGAGATCGATCTGGGAGAAACCGAAGAAATCACACTTGAAGATGCGGAAGAATTTTTCCCGGAAGAGGAAGAAGAAACAGAAGCAGAAGCCGCAGATGCAGAAACAGATATTATCGATGAGGAAGCAGAAGTCATAGACGATGGAGTGAAGATCACAGATGATGACCAGATAACCGGGCAGATGAGCCTGGAAGATATCCTTTCGGGCTGGGAGGGAGCGCCGGAGAAGGAAGATCTGGAAGATGAGATCGTCGGAGAGGAAGCGGAAGATCTGGAAGATGGGATCATCGAGGAGGAAGCGGAAGACCCGGCAGATGAGATCATTGAAGAGGAAGCGGAAGACCCGGCAGATGAGATCATCGAAGAGGAAGCGGAAGCCCCGGCAGATGAGATCATCGAAGAGGAAGCGGAAGACCTGGCGGATGAGATCATTGAAGAGGAAGCAGAGGATCTGGAAGCGGAAGACGTAAGCGGAGAAGGTCCTGAGATCCGGACAGATGAAGAGCAAGAGCAGGCTGTGGCGGATACAAATACTGACAGTTTAGAAGGGGAAGTGACAGGGGATAATATGGAGACTAAGAAAACAACAGAGCCGATCCTGCCGCCGGATATCCAGCGGCTGATCGATGAGATCGAAGGCGTGATCCCGCCGGAGGAAGAAAAACCGGCGAAACCGGCGAAGAGGACGCTGGAGAGGAAAAAAGAAGAACCGCATGAAAATATGGGGAAAGTTACAGAGTCTCTCCGTATAGATGACGATTTTGACGGAGAAGATGATCTTGGCGGCGATGAACTCCGGGAAGAGGAATTCTTTGACGAGGGCGAGGAATTTGACGAGGCAGACGAGTACCTTGGCGAAGGTGAGGAATTTGACGAGGCAGACGAGTACCTTGGCGAAGGCGAAGAATTCGATGAGGCAGACGAGTACCTTGACGAAGGCGAGGAATTCGACGAAGAAGACGAGTATCTCGGCGAGGGTGAGGAATTCGACGAGGCAGACGAGTATCTCGGCGAAGGCGAGGAATTTGACGAGGCAGACGAGCATCTCGGCAAGGTTGAGGAAGCTGACGAGGAAGAGGGATACTCTGGCGAAGGTGAAGAATCCGGCGAGAAGGAAGGATTCGATGGCGAGATGCCGGATATCGATGAGGAGTTCCGGGTTGATCCGGCACATGCGGAGCAGGAGGATGACAGGGAAATCCCGGACGATGATGATGACGGTATGGATATCCTCTCTGCTACAACACCTCTGAGCAGGAAAGAGACGGCAAAGATGATCGCAACAGGAAAGACCGCGCCGCTTCCGCTGGATGAGATCTCGGACGCGCTTTCCATGTCTGATACGGGATTCATCGTGCATGGCCGTTATGATCTGGAGATGCAGAGCGGCATCGGTACCAGGGCGGGACTTACGGAAGAGCAGAAGAAACTGTTTTCCTATTTTGTCCCGGTGCGCGGCATGAGCGAGCAGCTGGTAGATGTGCTGGAACAGGATAAAAACTGTACGAACCGGAATGGCACGTCAAAGGCAGGAAATCTCCTGATCATTGGAAATAAAGGTAACGGAAAGACCGTGCTCGCTGTGGATGTGGTCAAGGCGATCCAGAAGCAGCGGGAGATCAAACAGGGCAAGGTCGCTATCGTTACAGGCGATTCTCTGAATAAAAAGAAGATCAGCGATATCTTTGACAAGCTTTACGGAGGGGCGCTGATCATCGAAAAAGCAGGAAAGATGAATGAAAAGACAGTTGCCCGGCTCAACAAAGCGATGGAGAAAGATACCGGAGAACTGCTGATCGTCCTTGAGGAACAGAGAAAGCCGCTTGACAGGCTCCTGTCTTCGAACCGTGAGTTCAGGAGGAAATTTACCTCCCGTCTGGAGATACCGATCTTCATTAATGACGAGCTGGTGACATTCGGGCAGACTTATGCACAGGAGAACGGATACCGGATAGATGAGATGGGTATCCTGGCGCTGTACAGTAAGATCGATTCCCTGCAGAGAGAGGATCATGCGGTGACAGTTGCGGAAGTGAAGGAGATCATGGACGAGGCGATCCAGCATTCCCAGAAGGCATCAGCGAAAAAACTGATGAAGAGGGTATTTGGAAAGAATACGGATGAGGCGGACAGGATCCTTCTCTCCGAAAAAGATTTTAATATCTGATCATAGGATGAAAGAGAAAGACAGTGTTTTGTCAGAAAAGATGTAAGACATTCTGACGGAATGCTGTCTATCTTTTTGTGTATTTTGGCTAATGAGAAGCTTTTCTCTTTCTTTTTTTGTGGTGATAAAGTATAATGTGGATAGACAAAAATCGAGCGGTGAGGTGGCTTTCATGAAAAAGGGAAAAAGCACAAAGAAAAAATTACAGCCTTATGAGATCGGTGAGCTTGACCAGTATCTTTTCGGTCAGGGGAATCACTACGAGATCTATCAGAAAATGGGTGCGCATAAAGTGACTTGCAAAGGGAAAGAAGGGGTCTATTTTGCAGTATGGGCGCCCCATGCGCGCCGGGTGGCAGTGATCGGTGATTTCAATGACTGGGACTTCGAGGCGGATTACATGGAGAGGCAGGAGCCTCTGGGAATCTATACTCTCTTTGTCCCGGGTGTAAAAGAGGGGGATCTCTATAAGTTCTGTATTGAGACTGAGCAGGGAAAGAGGATCTTTAAGGCGGATCCGTTTGCAAACTATGCGGAGCTGAGGCCGGGAACAGCATCGAGAGTGACGGATATCTCTAATTTGAAATGGACGGACGATGCCTGGATGAAGGCGCGTGAGACATGGGATCATAAAGTGAATCCGATGTCCATCTATGAGGTCCATGTGGGATCATGGATGCGCCATCCGGGAAGAGAAGACGAAGGATTCTACACATACAGGGAATTCGCGGAAGCTATCACAAAGTATGTGAAAGACATGGGGTATACGCATGTGGAGCTGATGGGGATGGCTGAGCATCCGTTTGACGGCTCCTGGGGATATCAGGTGACCGGCTATTATGCGCCGACTTCGAGGTATGGGACTCCGGAAGATTTTGCTTATATGATCAATTATCTGCACAGGAATCATATCGGAGTGATCCTTGACTGGGTACCGGCGCATTTCCCGAGAGACGCGCACGGCCTGGCGGATTTTGACGGTACGCCTACATTTGAGTATGCGGACCCGCGGAAGGGCGAACATCCGGACTGGGGGACAAAAATCTTTGACTACGGTAAGGCTGAGGTGAAGAATTTCCTTATAGCCAACGCTCTGTTCTGGATCGAGCATTTTCATGTGGACGGGCTCCGTGTGGACGCGGTGGCATCGATGCTCTATCTGGACTACGGAAAGCAGGATGGGCAGTGGGTCGCAAATAAGTACGGCGGCAATGAAAATCTCGAGGCGATCGAGTTCTTTAAGCATCTGAATTCGGTCGTCCTGGGAAGGAATAAGGGCGCTGTCATGATCGCGGAAGAGTCTACGGCATGGCCGAAGGTGACAGGGGCGCCGGAGGATGACGGGCTCGGGTTCAGCCTGAAATGGAACATGGGCTGGATGCATGATTTTACAGAGTACATGAAGCTGGATCCCTATTTCAGGAAGAACGCGCACAATATGATGACATTTGCCATGTCATATGCATACAGCGAGAATTATATCCTTGTATTGTCCCATGATGAAGTGGTGCATCTGAAATGCTCCATGCTCAATAAAATGCCCGGGCTCGGATTTGACAAATATGCGAACCTGAAGGTTGGATATGCTTTTATGACAGGCCATCCCGGCAAGAAACTGCTCTTTATGGGACAGGAATTCGCGCAGCTCAGAGAGTGGAGTGAGGAAAGGGAACTCGACTGGTTCCTGCTGGCAGAGCCGGAGCATCAGGCAATCCAGAACTGGTACAGAGATCTGCTCCATCTCTATAAAAAGAATAAGGCAATGTACGAGCTGGATTCGGATCCGGCGGGATTTCAGTGGATCAATGCGGATGACTGCTTCCGCAGCATTTACAGCTTTATGAGACATTCCAAAGACGGGAAGAAGAACCTGCTCTTTGTGTGCAACTTCACTCCGATGGAGCGCCCGGATTACAGAGTGGGCGTGCCGAGGAGAAAACAGCTGAAGCTGATCCTCAACAGCGATGACAAGAAATACGGCGGGAAAGGCGAGGAGAGGCCGCTGGTCTACAAGCCTGTAAAACAGGAGTGCGATGGACAGAAGTTTTCGTTTGCATATCCGCTGCCGGCTTATGGGGTCGCGGTGTTTGAGTGTTGATCGCAAAAAGTGCAAATTAATTTGTACAAGGGGTCAGGCTCCTTTTAAAAGGGGTCTGACCCCTTTTGGATAAGCTGTATAAAAATATCGCAAATTTCAAAAATATAATCGGAAAATTATATGAAAATGTACACATTAATGATATAATAAACCCCGTACTGATTAATTTTATATTTTTAGTCCAAAAGGAATGGAGGAGTGATTGGAATGGACAATCAATTGGCACTACTGACACTATTTGGCTCCATCATTGCGCTTTTGTTTGTGGCAAGCAGGGCGCAGAAGGTACTCCGTTTCCCGGAGGGGAACGAGACCATGAAGAAGATTTCCGGATCCATCCACAAGGGGGCGATGGCGTACCTGCGCCGTCAGTATAAGATCCTGATCGGCTTTTTTGCCGTGATGTTTGTGATCCTGTTTGTGATGGCGGCTCTGGACCTTCTTACCTGGTTCGTCCCGTTTGCCTTTGTGACGGGCGGATTTTTTTCGGGTCTGTCGGGATTTGTGGGGATGCAGATCGCTACAAGGGCAAATGCGAGGACTGCGGCTGCATGTCAGAAAAGTCTGAACAAGGGCCTGAATGTGGCGTTTTCCGCAGGTTCTGTTATGGGATTTACGGTGGTAGGCCTTGGGCTTTTGGATATCTCGATCTGGTACCTGCTTTTGAGGCTTGTATTTAAGCTTCCGATCGAGGATATCACGAGCACGATGCTGACTTTCGGAATGGGGGCTTCTTCCATGGCACTGTTCGCCCGTGTCGGAGGCGGTATCTATACGAAGGCAGCGGATGTTGGAGCTGACCTGGTAGGAAAGGTTGAAGCTGGCATTCCGGAAGATGACCCGAGGAATCCTGCTGTTATCGCGGATAATGTGGGCGATAATGTAGGCGATGTGGCAGGAATGGGAGCGGATCTGTATGAATCTTACGTCGGATCGATCCTGTCTGCGTGCGCGCTCGGCGTCATTGCTTTTAATAAGATAGAGGCAGTTGACCGTGTGAATGCTGTTGTGATCCCCATGGTCCTGGCGGCAGTGGGAGTGCTGGCGTCCATTATCGGATCACTGCTCGTTAAGACGGGCGAGAGCACGGATCAGAGTACACTGCTGAAAGCCCTGAGAAGGGGAACAAACACAAGTGCGATCATTATCGCAGTGGTCGCGTTCCCGCTCGTATGGTTTATCCTGGGCAAAGATTTCATCGGATTTTATTTTGCGATCCTGGGCGGCCTGCTGGCAGGTGTGCTGATCGGATTCTTTACGGAATATTTTACGTCAGATACGTACAAGCCGACGCAGAAGCTTGCGAATAAATCCGAGACGGGATCAGCGACGATCATCATCGGCGGACTGAGCCTTGGCATGCTCTCTACGGCAGTGCCGATCATCATCATCGCGATCTGTGTTATGGCGGCATACGCCCTGTCCGGCGGGTTCATCGAGTCAACAAGAGGACTCTACGGGATTGCCCTGGCGGCAGTGGGCATGCTGTCTACTCTCGGGATCACACTGGCGACAGACGCGTACGGACCGATCGCGGATAATGCGGGCGGTATCGCGGAGATGGCCGGTCTGGACGCAGAGGTGAGGAAGCGTACGGATGCCCTGGATTCTCTTGGAAATACAACGGCAGCTACAGGAAAGGGATTTGCCATCGGTTCAGCCGCGCTGACAGCTCTTGCACTGATCGCTTCTTATGTTGAGAAAGTCCAGGAAGTCGGAGGACCGGATATTGTTCTTGATATGAGTGTTATGAACCCGACAGTACTGGTTGGCATCTTTATCGGAGCATGTCTGCCGTTCGTGTTCGCTGCGTTGACCATGGATTCTGTCGGGCGTGCGGCGCAGAGTATTGTTGTAGAAGTGCGCCGACAGTTCAGGGAGATCAGAGGCCTGATGGAAGGGAAAGCTGAGGCGGATTATGAGACATGTGTGGATATTTGTACAAAGGCATCCCTGCATGAAATGATCCTGCCGACACTGCTCGCGATCATTACTCCGGTCGTGACTGGTCTGATCCTCGGATACAATGGTGTGATCGGACTTCTCACGGGCTCTACCGCAACGGGATTCCTGATGGCGATCTTCATGGCGAATGCAGGCGGTGCGTGGGATAACGCGAAGAAGTATATCGAGGGCGGCGCTCATGGAGGAAAGGGCAGCGACTGCCACAAGGCGGCTGTCGTGGGCGATACGGTCGGAGACCCGTTCAAGGATACATCAGGACCGTCCATCAACATCCTGATCAAGCTGCTGTCCATGGTTTCCATCGTGTTCGCGGCACTGGTCGTGAATTACCATATTTTCTAAAACGGATAAACAGAGATCATCGGATAAATATCAGTAAAAAAAGAAGCCCTGCGGCGATATGGGACTGTCCATATGAGCCGCAGGGCTTTTCTGTGGTGCGTGTATCTGATATATGATGCGTGATGTTCGGTGTCAGCATTTCTCTTCTCCGACCATGAGGCGGATGATCTCGTTGTTCGTCTCGCGCATGCCGTCCTTCCCGAGCATGCCGATGCCGCGGATGGTGCTCTCGATATCTTTCATTACGATCCCGTCTCCGCTCCTGAACTCCTGACCGTTCTGGTACATGTGGAATCCCAGGATGCCGGCGTCCACGGAGAATACAATCTTGGCTGCGCAGGATGCCTTGGCGCCGTCGCAGACAATGCCGGAAGTGATGGCAAGCGCGTTGACCACAGTGTGGATGACCGCCTGGTAATCCCCGCCGCAGAGATAGGCAATGCCCGCGCCTGCGCCTGCTCCGGCGCTGACAGCTCCGCAGTAGGCGGAGAGGGTGCCGATGCCGGTCTTCTCGTGGATGGCCACCAGATTGGAGAGGGCAAGGGCGCGGCAGAGAGTGTCGTGATCGGAGTTCAGCTCCCGGGCATATTCGATCAGCGGTACGGAACAGGTGATCCCCTGGTTGCCGCTGCCGGAATTGATGATGACTGGGAGTTCGCATCCGTTCATACGGGCGTCGGAACCTGCCGCTGCCCAGGCTTTTGCGCGGGTGGCAATGTCATTGCCGGAGGAGCGCAGGAGGACTGTGCCGATGTTGGCGCCGTAATCGCCTCTGAGCCCTTCCTCTGCGATGGCGGAATTATAGCGGATCTGCCGGTCCAGGATGTCGGAAATGTCAGCCACATCGACCGTGGTGATAAAATCCCAGATGTCTTCCATATTAAGGAGGCTGCGGTCCGCGCTGCTGGCGTTTTCCTCTTTGGCTTCCGGCGTATGACCGGCGGACTTTTCGTACAGGACTTTGCCGTCTTTCTCGACCCGGACGATGTTGGTGTGGGTGTCCAGGATCCGCACCCGGGCGCTGCTGTCTCCTTTATATTCTGTGACAATGATGTCAAATACATGCCCGTTGTCAATATGCTCCACATCGATCCGGACATTTTCCAGAAACTCCCGGATCTCTTTTATCTTCTCCTCAGGAACACGGGAGATCACTTCCAGTTCCCTGTCCGGATCACCGGCGATGATGCCTGCGGCCGCTGCGGCCGGCATCCCCTTGAGATGTCCGGTGTTGGGGACGATCACGCTCTTTACATTTTTGATAATGCTGCCGCTCACCTGCAGGAGGACCCGGTCCGGGAGCGCGCCGAGCGTCTGGCGGGCTTTGGCCGCGGCGTACGCAAGGGCGATGGGCTCGGTACAGCCGAAAGCGGGGACCAGTTCTTCTTTCAGGATATTTATGTAAGTCTGATAGCGGATGTCATTTTTCTCCATGTCATTAGTACTCCTTCTAAACTTTTCTGCCAGGAGAGGCTGCTTAAATATCATATAGTATCAGGGAGAGAAGTGCAACCGGATTCTTGCGGCTGGACTGCTGCGGGAAGACAAATGAAATGACAAATAAAATTGTCAATATTATAATGGATATGACAAATCAAGTGGAGGAAGGAGAGGACGGACTGACATGCCGAAGGGAACGAATCAGAAATTTAAGCTGTACCGTCTGGCGCAGATCATGCTGGAGCAGACGGATGATGAGCATTTTATTACTATGCCGGAGATCAAAGAAGAACTCGCCCGGTATGATATCACGGCGGATCGGAAGAGTATTTACTATACGGTGGATGCGATCCACAACGCCATTTCAGAGAATAAGAAGATCCAGTTCCAGTACTATCAGTGGAATGTGAAGAAAGAGATGGAACTGCGGCGGGACGGCGCATGGTACCACATCAGTCCGTGGGGGCTGTCCTGGGACGATGAGAATTACTATCTGGTGGGATTCGACTCAGACGCCGGGGAAATCCGGCATTACCGGGTGGACAAGATGCTCCATATCCGGATGAGCGATGAGCCGAGGGAGGGAAAAGAGCATTTCAGGAAGCTGGATATGGCGGACTATGCAAAGAAGAGCTTCGGCATGTTCGGCGGGAAGGAGCAGACGGTGAAGCTGCTGGTGGACAACAGTCTGGCCGGGGTGATCATAGATCGGTTCGGGAAAGAAGTGATGATGATCCCTGCGGATCAGGAGAATTTCACAGTCAATGTGACTGTCATGGTGAGCAGCGTATTCCTCGGATGGGTGTTCTCGCTGGGAGAGCGGGTGAAGATCCTGGGGCCGGAGGAAGTCGCGGAGAAGATGCGGGAAGAAGGAGAACGGCTGGTGAGACAGTATCAGCGGCGGCAGCAGCAATGACAGACAGGGATTGCGCGCAGGAGACCGCGCACAGAAAATACAACAGAATAGGGAATGTGGGGATGCCACGGGAGCGAACGTGCTTTCGTGGTATTTTTATTGCCCACCTGGGCGGGTAAGGTAAGGGCAGAAACAAAAAAGATTCGGGATTACCGGGAAGGAGAAGAGGAACATGGCAAAGACATATTTTACATTAACAGGGACAAGACATTATTTCGGGGCGTATTTCCTGAAGAAAGGGATGCGGGTCGAACTGGAGAAGGAGCCGGACAACGAGCATGATAAAGAGGCGATCAGGGTAAATCTGGAAGGGCTGGGCAAGATCGGGTATGTGGCGAACAGCACCTATACAGTGCTGGGAGAGTCCATGAGCGCGGGACGGCTGTATGATAAGATCGGGGACAAGGCTGAGGGGAAGGTTGTGCTGGTGACAGAACGGGGCGTGCTGTGCAAGGTGTGCAAGAAAAGCCTTGCAAAAC
>DWUV01000053.1 GCA_019120595.1 Candidatus Mediterraneibacter tabaqchaliae
CATCCCTGCTATGTAATCACAGACGATCTGTTCTCTGCACGTATCAGAATTTTCCAGCGCATTTTTAAACTGCTGGGGCAGGGCGCCCGGATGTCTCATATAATAATCAAAGAGCTGTTCGATCATATGCACCGCCTTATCTTCCTCTCCCTTTGCTTTCGGGTTGAGGTAGACATGCTCAAACATAAATGCCCTAAGATCTGCCATCGCTTTTTCCACGTCAGGCGACATCCTGATCTCAGGGCGGTCCATGCTGTTCGTCACTACATCATGGATCAGCCGGTTCAGCCTTTCCTTGCAGGAATTTCCCAGCACGGCCTTTATGTCCGCCGGTATATCATCCTCGGTGAGGATCCCGCCCCTGATCGCGTCATCCATATCATGGTAGATGTAGGCAAGCTTGTCTGAAAGGCGGACTACCCACCCTTCCAGAGTATGGGGATGTCCGGCAGTCTGATGGTTCAGGATGCCGTCCCTGACTTCCCATGTCAGGTTCAGCCCCCTGCCCTCTTTTTCAATGCAGTCCACGACCCGCAGGCTCTGCCTGTGATGAGAGAAATGATAAACCGTGTTCAGCGCGCGCTCCCCGGCATGGCCGAACGGCGTGTGCCCCAGGTCATGTCCAAGCGCGATCGCCTCCGCCAGATCCTCATTCAGGCGCAGCGCCTTTGCAATGGTCCGCGCGTTCTGGGACACTTCCAGGGTATGGGTGAGCCGCGTCCGGTAGTGGTCGCCCTTAGGGAGAAGAAAGACCTGCGTCTTCTGTTTCAGCCTGCGGAATGCTTTGCAGTGCAGGATCCGGTCCCGGTCTCTTTGGAAGACCGGGCGGATGTCGCACTGGGGCTCATCGTGCAGCCTGCCTTTTGATGCTCTGTTCAATGCAGCATATGGGCTTAAGTATTCGAGTTCGCGTTCTTCAAGCTGTTCTCTGATCGTCATCATTTTCTCCTCCCCTTTTGCGGGCATTTCCGGCGGGCGCCGTGCCGCCTTGCTCAGATATTGTTATTCTTCCTCTTTCAGCCTTGCCTCGATAGCCTCCACGACCGTGCGGAGCACCTTGACTCTGGCATAGTACTTGTCATTCCCTTCCACGACGACCCATGGAGCGTAATCCGTGGACGTGCGCATCAGCATTTCGTTGACCGCGTCCTCGTACTGATCCCATTTTTCTCTGTTTCTCCAGTCCTCATCCGTGATCTTCCACTGTTTCTCCGGATTTTCCTGGCGCTCCCTGAAGCGCCGTTCCTGCTCGTCCTTATCGATGTGCATCCAGAATTTGATCACGATCGCGCCCGCATCATACAGATCCTTCTCCATGTCATTGATCTCTTTGTATGCACGCTTCCACTCTTCTGTCGTACAGAATCCTTCGATCCTCTCTACCATAACGCGCCCGTACCATGTGCGGTCAAAGATTGCCACATGTCCGTCTTTTGGCATCGCCCTCCAGAATCTCCACAGGTAGTGATGTGCTTTTTCGATGTCATTGGGCGATGCTGTCGGATTCACCACATAGCCGCGGGCATCCATCCGCTCTGTGAGCCGCTTGATTGCCCCGCCTTTTCCTCCTGCATCCCAGCCTTCAAAGCCGAGCACTACAGGAATCCTCCTGCGGTACAGCTCCCCGTGGAGTTTCTCCATCTTTTTCTGGAGTTTGTCCAGTTTTTCTTTGTACTCTTCCCGCGTATAGCGAAGCGACAGGTCTGTTTTTGACAGGATCGACACCTGGAGGTCCTTCATCTCTTCATCCGCTTTCTTGGCGATCTCAGCAACGATATCCGCTTTCCCGTCTGCTGCTCCTTCTGCTTCCGCCTGCTTCTTTGCCGCCTTCTCCGCTTTTTCCTTCTGTACTTTTTCGATCTGGTCCGCCATCGCCTTGATCACAGTCGTATAAATCTTAAGCGTGGCAAACCGTTTGTCCATGGACTCAATAATGGTCCACGGCGCGTAATCGGTATCTGTCTTAAAGAGCATATCTTCCATCATCGCAGCATATTCATCATAATGGAGATTCCTCTCCTTATCGCCCTGTGTCACCCGCCATGCGGTCTCTTTATTCTTTTCCAGTTTGTCGAAACGTTTTTTCTGTTCCTTTTTGTCAATATCCAGCAGAAGCTTGATGATCAGGTTCCCGTCCTCGGCCAGCTGTTCTTCAAAAGAGTTGATGGAGTGGAAGGCAGCGGCCAGATCCTTGTTTTTCGTCCGTTTTTCGAATCGGTCGATAAGGACTCTGCGGTACCAGCTTCCGTCATAGATCGCGATCCTGCCTCTGGCAGGCGTCTTTGTCCAGAAACGCCACATGAACGGATGCATCCGCTCTTCTTCCGTCTCGTTTTTGATCGGGTGCACCTCAAATCCCCTGGGATCCATGCTCTGGATCAGACGTCCGATCTGGAGCCCTTTTCCTGATGCTCCGAACCCTTCAAAAACGATCATGATCGGGATCCCCAGCGCCTTGCACTCTCTCTGGAGACGACCAAGCTCAGCCTCCAGCTGAGGCATTTTTTCCTTATACTCTTCCTTTGACAAATTTTTTGTGAGATCAACTTTTTCTAACATAACTTTTCCTCCGTCTCTCTTATTCTGATATTATTGACCCATCCGTCTAAATTATTGTAATTATACCATAAAATGCATAAAAAAAAGAAAAAATCCCCGAAAGATCCTTTCTTTTTTCTTCCTCTATTCTGTTCTTCCGCCATTTCATTTCTGTTGTTCCCCAAGTTGTCTCATCAGGCAGCCGATCAGCTCCTGGTTTGTCCTGCTCAGTTTCTCAAAAGCGAGAAAAAATTCTTTGCCCTTTTCGATCTTCCGCTCCACTTCGATCCGGCATTCCTGTGTCACTCTAGCATCGCTCAGTTTTAATATGTAATCCGCTGATACCCGAAAGTATTTAGACAGATGGATAAGGATATCCGCCGGGATCGAATTCATTCCGTTTTCTATCCGGCTGATCGTCTGCTGGGAAACATTGATCGCCCCCGCAAGATCTTCCTGCCTGAGTCCTTTCTCGCACCGCAGCTCCCTCACGCGGTTATCCAAAGTACCTCACACCCTTTAGTATTTTACATTATATCTATTGTATCTTAAACAACCGGGTGTGCTATCCAAATGCAATATATTGTAGCACTCATATTTAGGATATCATTTTCTGCACCAAAACAGACGGCCGGATGACTGACCGGCTCTGTTTGGGCAGCAGAACCACTGCGGCACTATATTTGTATATATCTTTATACTCATAATAGGGATATCTGTGATCCACGGGAAAATTGCATGGTAAAATAAAATCGGTGTCGGGCAGGCGGAAAGCTGCTATATGAAAAATGTGATCGGTGAAAACATAAAAAGGCTGCGGAAACAGCAGGAAATAAAACAGGCGGTGCTTGCCGCAAAGCTCAATATCGGAAGACAGACCTTGTCCGCCTATGAGCGCGGAGTCACTCTGCCCGATGTCCTGGCGCTCATCGAGATCGCAGACTATTTCGGAGTGTCGCTGGATGAACTGACCGGGCGGTCTGAACTGATCATCCCGGATGAAAAAGAATAACAGTATATACTGGACATATTTGTACAAAATGTATATAGTGGACATATCAGATATATATTATCCTCTTTTATGGAAAGGCGGTGGTAAGTAAAATGGCTTACACAGAAGCCCAAAAACGGGCAAGCATAAAATATATGGCTGAAAAGACGGATGATATCCGTCTTCGCGTCAAATCCGGATTAAAAGCCAAATACAAAGCCGAAGCAGAAAAGCGCGGCATGAGCATGACTCAGTTTATTGTAAATTGTGTAGAAAAAGAGATAGCAAAATCTCGACCATATAGCGGACATATGTTATGATAATGATATTCAAAGAAGAAAAATTTTAGCAATAGAAGAGGAGGAAAAGACATGATTACAGAAATGGGCATGACAGATAAACAGTGGAAAGGCTGGCTTAGAAGACTGAAAAGAGATCTTGAAGAGCTCAAAGAAAACAAAGACGAAGAAAAACGTCAGAAAAAACTTGATCAAATGTTGGAAGATATCCAACAGGACTTAGAAGATTAGAAACTGTAAAACTCAGACAAACGGTGATGGCAGCTCCGCTGTCGCTCCTCATAAAATACGTACAAAAAACCCCGGAAACACTCACCTGATGTTTCCGGGATTTTCATCTTATCCAATGCGGAAGATGGGACTTGAACCCACACGACACGAATGTCACAAGATCCTTAGTCTTGCTCGTCTGCCAGTTCCGACACTTCCGCATTCCATATTGACCGTGGTCTTTACCGCTCGGTGCTGACCACAAGTGATATAATACTATCTCATCGTTAAAAAGTCAACAATTATTTTTCAAAAAAAAGAAGTTCGAAAATTCGAAAAAATTTTAGACGATTCTGGCAAAAGGGGTCAGACCCCTTTGGGGAAAATTATCAGAAAATTCTCCCCATCGGGGTCTGACCCCGTTCACACTTTTTTCACATTTATTCCATATTCCCCGGGAATCTCGGAATCCCGTCGAATCCTGCTTTCAGATCTTCATCTGTCGGGATGTAGTCTGCCATCTCTCCGTTATGGAACTTCTCATATGCGTACATATCAAAATATCCGGTGCCTGTAAGGCCGAAGAGGATCGTCTTCTCTTCTCCTGTCTCCTTGCACTTCATCGCCTCATCGATCGCCGCTTTGATCGCATGGCTGCTCTCCGGAGCCGGAAGGATACCCTCCACGCGCGCAAACTTTTCTGCCGCCTCAAATACGGATGTCTGCTCGACCGCACGGGCTTCCATATATCCGTCATGATAAAGCTGTGACAGGACAGAGCTCATGCCGTGGTAGCGGAGACCTCCCGCATGGTTCGCGGACGGGATGAATCCGCTGCCCAGAGTATACATCTTCGCCAGCGGGCATACCATTCCGGTATCACAGAAATCATAAGCGTACAAGCCTCTTGTCAGGCTCGGGCAGGATGCCGGCTCTACAGCGATAAACTGATAATCCGCCTCTCCGCGGAGCTGTTCGCCCATGAACGGTGAGATCAGGCCGCCCAGGTTTGAGCCGCCGCCGGCGCATCCGATGATGATATCCGGCTTAATGCCGTATTTATCCATGGCGATCTTTGTCTCAACGCCGATAATGGACTGATGCAGGAGTACCTGGTTCAGCACGCTGCCGAGTACATATCTGTATCCTTCTGTATGCGTCGCCACTTCAACCGCTTCTGAGATCGCGCATCCTAAGCTGCCTGTTGTCCCCGGATGGGCAGCAAGGATCTTCCTGCCCACCTCTGTCGTCTCCGACGGGGAAGGTGTCACGCTTGCGCCGTAGGTGCGCATCACTTCGCGGCGGAACGGTTTCTGCTCGTAAGAACATTTCACCATATACACTTTGCAGTCCAGGTCAAGGTATGAGCACGCCATAGATAAAGCAGTTCCCCACTGTCCTGCCCCTGTCTCTGTAGTCACGCCTTTCAGGCCCTGATCCTTTGCGTAATATGCCTGCGCGATGGCGGAATTCAGCTTATGGCTCCCGCTCGTATTGTTTCCTTCAAATTTATAGTAGATCTTTGCCGGTGTCTGGAGCTTTTCCTCCAGACAGTACGCGCGCACCAGCGGCGCAGGACGGTACATTTTATAGAAATCCCTGATCTTCTCCGGGATCTCGATATAACGATTCTCGTTGTCCAGCTCCTGTTTTACAAGCTCATCGCAGAACACAGCCCCAAGCTCCTCGGCTGTCATAGGCTCGTATGTCGCCGGATTCAGGAGCGGCGCCGGTTTATTTTTCATATCCGCGCGGACATTATACCATGTCTTCGGCATCTCGCTCTCTTCAAGATAGATTTTGTAAGGAATCTTTTTCTCACTCATTTTTCTTCTCCTTTCTCATTCCGGGATTCAAGCCTGTCTGATCAAATAAAAAAGCCCTCATCCCATACAAATCATACATTGCAGGGACAAGAGCTGATAATACAAACTCCTGCGGTGCCACCCGGCTTGATGTAAAAACATCCTCTCATGCATACTGACATATGCTCCTTTTCCTAACGAAGTCCGGTCTCCGTCTCACCTACTTGCACTGCACTTTTGCGCGCGCGTTCAGCTCGCCCTCAGAAGCCCATTCGCCTCACCACTTGCATGCCGCTTCCCACCAGCCGCGGCTCTCTGTAAAGCAGTATCATGAAGCTACTTGCTCTTCCTCAACGGTTTAAAAAAACTTTACCACGGTACAGCATGGATGTCAACCCCCGAAATCCTTGAGTTTCCGCAGAATTATCCCCCTAAGATAAATCTGCTGAGTTTTGTTATCCACAACTTTCAAAAAATGGCTAAAATATAAGGAATCCTGTTCCTTTTTGATGTAAAATTAAGCTGTCAAACAAAAAC
>DWUV01000054.1 GCA_019120595.1 Candidatus Mediterraneibacter tabaqchaliae
CCTTCACTGATTCTGTGGCCCCGCCGTACACAGCGGTCTCTTTGTTTCTTTCTGTGCACATTATAGCACGGAGCTTTCGGAAATTCTTTATATTTTTAGTTCATCTTATGGTAAAAATGTTGCACGCTTTCGCTTCTTTACCTATGCCTCTCCCCACAGTTCCTGAGGATACAGCCCCTTGTCTTTTAATGACTGCACAGCCGCTACAACGACCGGCTTGTCTTCTTTGTATGTGACGCCGTACCACTTGTCTTCTGACTCCAGCACCTTTACCGTCGCCCGTCCTTCTTCCAGAAGCCCGCTCACTACCGCCGGAAGGAAATACTCGCATTTCAGAGGATTCTCTTTGAGCCCTTTCTCCAGGAATGCCGGGAAGCCCGCTTTGATCTCATCCAATATACTGTGTGTGAATCCCCACATATTCATAGACACAAGAGTATCCCCGTCAATCTCTGTCCATGTCTGGCCGTCGTCCTCAGAGTATTCGATGCCGCCGTTCCTCTTTTCGATGCGCGTGCGTTCCGTTACGCTGACAAGCTCGTTTTCCGCATTCAGCCCGCACACTCCCCTTGCCACATGCCCGTTGTCTGTCACGGTATTTTTCAGCCGGTAGCCGACCATTGTGTAGCGGTATTTCTCATCATCCTCGTGGGTGGTAAGGTAATCGTAAATCGTCTGGAACGCATGGCGCCCGTAATAGTCATCCGCGTTTATGACCGCAAACGGTCCGTCGATCTCATCCATAGCGCTTAAGACCGCATGGGCTGTACCCCACGGTTTGACGCGCCCCTCAGGGATTTCAAACCCTTCCGGGATATTTGCAAGCTCCTGGAAGACATACGCCACTTCCATCACTTTTTCGATCCGCCTGCCGACCGCCTCTTTAAAATCTGCTTCATTTTCCTTTTTAATGATAAAAACAACTTTCTCAAATCCCGCGCGCTTTGCGTCATAGATCGAGAAGTCCATGATGATATGCCCTTCCCCGTCCACCGGGTCGATCTGTTTCAGACCGCCGTATCTGCTTCCCATACCTGCTGCCATGATGACTAAAACCGGTTTCTTCATTTTATCTTTCCTCCTGCTGAAATCTTATATGCTCGCGTCCGGCAGCTTCCTGTCCGCCTTCCCGCTCATTTCCTGTTCCATTGTATGATAAACAGCTCTGTTTTTCAAGACATGCGCTTTTATTCTCACTGCGTCCCAGGCTTTTTGTTAATGTTCACAGCGACGGCCTTTTATCACTTTTTACAAAAACCTCAAGATTTCTCTTGACTGTAAACCCTGTTGACACCTTATACTCGGCACAGATAAAATAATACAGCAGGGAGGATTTTGCCATGACGATCAAAGAAATCGAAGACCTTTCAGGAATGACCCGCGCCAATATCCGTTTCTATGAGTCGCAGGGTCTCCTGACTCCAGCCAGGGATACAAACGGTTACCGGAATTATACAGAAAAGGACCTGGAAACGCTGACGCGGATCCGGCTCCTGCGGACTCTCCATTTAAGCCTTGATGATATCCGTGCAGCCGGAAATGGAGAGAAGGATTTTGAAGATCTGCTTTTAAAGCATCTCAGATATTTAAAAGAAGAGCAGAACGGACTGATCCAGTGCCAGAAAGTATGCGAGCAGATGTGCCGCGACCATGCGGCTTATGACACATTTGACGCACAGTATTATCTCGACATGATGGATATGCCGCAGGGCAGCGCGCCCCCGGAGCTGGAGAAAGACACTGTCCCAAAGGTGACCGCTCCGTGGCGCCGGTTCTTTGCCCGTGAGATCGACCTTACGCTGTACAGTCTGCTCTGGAGCGCCTTTCTGACTCTCGTGATCGGCGTCAATATCGGTGACAGTTTCTCTTTAGATACATCGGTCACCTTTTTGATCCTGAGCACGGTCGGCAGCCTGTTTATAACAAACCTTATTGTCCTGCTTGTCGAGCCTTTGTTCCTGACATTTACCGGGACTACCCCCGGCAAGTTCTGTTTCGGGCTGAAGGTGGCAGCCCTCGGCGGGAAGAGGCTTCCTTACCGGGAAGCGCTCCGCCGTACGTGGGATGTACTTTGGAAAGGCTACGGATTCCACATACCGGTCTACTGGCTCGTGCGCATGTACAGATCTTACAAGGCATGCACAAACGAAGAAATATTATACTGGGAAGAAGACTCTGTACTGAGCCTGAACAAAGGCAGGCTCCCTCTGGGGATCTGCGCTGCGATCGCGCTTCTCCCTTTCTCACTCATATTAGAAGACACGCTGAACCAGTACGCAGCGATCCCGGACAACACAGGAGATCTCACAGTAGAAGAATTCTGCGAAAACTTTAATGACACGCAGGAATTCTTCGGCATTGAGCGCCAGCTGAACCTGCCTCCTTCCATCACATCCGGTCTCGCGGGGATCCCTGACTCCGCCCTTTATCTGGACGGCCAGGCGAAATGGACAAAGAAACCGGGAACTCCTTATATCAACCAGAACGGAGACTACGCGCCGCTGCCCGAATTTCAATTCACAGAGGAAAACGGCATCATAACCGGCATCCGCTTTTCCTATTCCGTGGAAAATGAGAATGTCAGGATCTCGTCCTACGGAGAGGTCATGGCGCTTGCCGCCGTCTCCTATATCTGCGCCCAGGACAGCTACTCGATCCAGCCGGATACGCCGGAAGAGATCTTCTCCCGCATCCGGGAACACGGGGACTATTTCGAAGATTTCAGCTTTGCTGATGCCGGGATCTCGGTGGAGTGCGATTTTAACTACGAAGGATATGATCTCGTCTTTGACAGCTATGGTTCGGCAGTTCTGGAGCCCGTATACGGCGAAGACGCCCGGTTCAGCGCAGAATTTTCCATGTCTGCCCGTTAAGCGTCACGCCATGCCGAATTTCACGGCATTATATATATTGATGCCGATGATCACTGCCATCAGGGCGATAAACAGTTTGTTGACCCCTTCTTCGCTGATCTTTTTATTGACCTTGCTGCCGAGCGTCCCGCCCAGTATCCCCCCGACCACCATAGCGGCGAGATACGCGGCGCTCACCTTCGGGATGCTCCCTGTGCCACAGGTCTGGATCAGGCTTGTGATCTGCGAAAACATGATAATATACAGGGAGCTCAGTGCCGCCTCCTTTGTGCTCATGGAAAAGAAATACGCAAGCACTACCAGGTTGATCGGTCCGCCCCCGATGCCGAGGAAACTGGACATCACTCCCAGCAGGATGCCGATGACAACGCAGAGCCAGATCTGCGTATATGTTTTTGTCCTGATCCGGTGCTTAAATACCGTGTAGATCAGGGTGCCGAGAGTTACCGCGATCAGGACAAGTGCCTGTGTCATCCCGACTACCGCTTCGTTCCCCACTGCCGCTTTGAGAGACTGGAACATCGTCTTTCCCAGCACTCCGCCTACAGCGGCCCCCACTGCCAGCCCGGTAGCGATGCGCAGGTCGAGCTTCGCTGCCTTTGACCGTACATTTTTATATACAGACACCACAGACATGGCAAGGACTGTACATCCCGACAGGAAACTGATGGCGCTCACGCTCATGATGCCTGTCGCATCCAGCACAGGCTTAATGATAACTCCTCCCCCGATCCCGCAGATGGATCCGGCAATGGAGGATAAAATACTCACTGCAAAAAAAACAATTACCATTCCCATAACTTTTCTCCCTTCTCCTTTGTCACTGTGATTCTATCTTACATTATTTTTATCCTTTCTGCCACACACTTTCCCCATCTTCTCTTCTTTCCGCCTTATCTCCGTAAACGCTTGCTTTTCATCCGTATTTGTATTATGGTGGGTACAGAGCATACTCCTCTGTACTGCTCTCACGATCATCTACCTTTAAGGAGAAAAAGTTTATGGACAAAAAACCAAATATCATCCTGATCATGACAGATCAGCTGCGGGGCGACTGCCTGGGCTATGCAGGGCATCCCGATGTAAAAACACCGTATCTGGACACCCTCGCCTCAACAGGCGTCATGTTTGACCGCGCCTACAGCGCGTGCCCCAGCTGCATCGCAGCCCGCGCCGCGCTGCACACAGGCATGGAACAGAGCCATCACGGACGTGTAGGGTACGAGGACGGAGTCCCGTGGAACTATGAGCATACCCTTGCAGGCGAACTTTCAAAAGCCGGCTATTATACGCAGTGCGTAGGGAAGATGCACGTCCATCCGCTCCGCAATTACCTTGGTTTCCACAATGTAGAACTGCATGACGGATATCTGCACTCCGCCCGGTACGGCAGCGTCCCATACCGCGAATCCCAGTTTTACGCGGACGACTATTTCTACTGGCTGAAAGACCAGCTCGGCGCCTCCGCGGATGTGACAGATACCGGGATCGACTGCAACAGCTGGATTGCCCGTCCCTGGACCCACGAAGAAAAATATCATCCGACCAATTGGGTGACAGACCGGTCGCTGGATTTCCTGAGGCGTCGCGACCCGAGGCAGCCGTTTTTCCTGATGGCGTCATACCTGAGGCCCCATCCGCCTTTTGACGCTCCCCAGCACTATTTTGACCTGTACAGCGGGAAAGATCTGCGTCCGCCATTCATCGGTTCCTGGGAAACCGATGAATACTTAAAAAGAGACGGCAGGATCTTTGACTCCAAAACCGGTCCGGCCGATCCGGAGCTTATGAGGCAGGCACAGATCGGCTATTACGCGTGCATCACCCATCTTGACCATCAGATCGGGCGGCTCATCATGGGGCTGATCGAACATGAGATCTACGAAGATACTGTGATCCTCTTTACTTCTGACCACGGGGAAGAGCTGTGCGACCACCATATGTTCCGCAAATCCCGTCCCTATGAGGGGAGCTGCCGGATCCCCCTGCTCTTCCGGGCAGGCAGCGGCACAGGCATCACCGTAAAGAGCGGTCAGCGCTGCCACAGCGTTGCCGAGCTGCGCGATATCATGCCGACCCTCCTTGATATCGCCGGGGCAGAAATCCCTGATCCCGTGGACGGGAAAAGCCTCCTTCCCCTTGCGGCTGACACAGGGCAGACTGTCCGCGGATGGCTCCACGGAGAACACTCCTACGGCGATTTTTCCAACCACTGGATCGTCACGGAACATGACAAATATATCTGGTATCCGGAAACAGGACAGGAACAGTACTTTGATCTTTCAGCGGATCCCCACGAACTCACCGACCTTTCAGCGGATCCCGGCTGCCAGGCGAGGATCAGCCAGCTGAGAGGGTATCTGATCCATTCCCTGAAAGACCGGAAAGAAGGCTTTACTGACGGGGAAAAGCTTATCACCGGCCGGCCTTATCCGCCTACCCTGAAAACAGCTTCCATGCCATAAGGCAGGCATATCGGATCACACTGTATATCCGACCGCAGCGCAGAAAACGGACTGACCAAAGTCCGTTTTCTTTTTTCTGCATAAAAACAGAGCCTCCGCTCCGGCAGATGATCCATCCGCTCTGCAGAGGCCCTTTTTCTGATGCTATTTATATTTCCGGTTATACAGGAATAAAAGCGTCAGCAAACCTACAAGCCCGATCAGCTCCATAGCCAGTCCCATGGCGCTGATATTTTTCTGACCTGCAACGATCAGGACGAGGCAGACAATAAACACAACCAACATAATGATATTTCTGATAACATTGCTCATTCTCTTTCCCCTCCTAACCTTTCAATCCGCCTAAAGTCATACCCTTTGTAAGCTGCTTCTGGACACAGATATACAGGACAAGGACCGGTATCATAACGATCACAAGACCTGCATACATGATCCCGTAATTGGTAGCCGTCCTCTCCACTGCCATCAGGTTCTTCAGTCCGACAGCCAGAGTATTGTGCTCATTCATTACAGTAAATGCTATGATATACTCATTCCAGAATGACAGGAACTGGAACAGGATCACCGTCAGGATACTCGGCTTTGCCATCGGTATCATAATGCTGACCATGGTCTTGAAATATCCGCATCCGTCGATATATGCCGCTTCCTCAAATCCTTTGGGCAGTGTCTTAAAATACCCGCTCAGAAGATAGATAGAGAAAGACAGGGAGCTCGATGCATAAATGAGAGCCAGGATAAAGCGGTTGTCCAGGAAAAAGTCAACCCCAAGCATCCTGTTCGCCCCGCTGAGCATCAGGAAGATCGGCACTACGATGTAGTTGATATTCACAAACAATCCCGCCATAAACGCAACATTCAGGATCTTTTTCCCTTTGAAATCAAACCTGGACAATGCGTACGCTGCAGGCAGCGCGATCACCAGCAGAAGTATCAGCGCGAGCGCTGTCACGATAACAGAGTTAAGGAAAAATTCTCCCATTTCCGCATCGACAAACGCTGTCACGTAGTTCTGCCACTGGAGCTGTTCCGGAAGAGCCCACGGATTTGTGCCCTTTCCGATAAACTCTGCATTTCTCTTAAAGCTTGCCATAAAGACCCAGAGCACTGGAACGATTATAGAAATAGTCATTGCAATGAGGGCGATATAGATGATCACTTTAAATATGATCTTGGATACTGTATTCTCCTTTTTCATTCGATCCACATCCTCCCTTCTAAAATTCGAGTACTTCTCTGTCTGTGATCTTATTTACAATAGCCGCAAGTGCAAAGGAGAAGATAAAGACCACAACACCGATCGCCATACCGTAGCCGTACACACTTGATCCGTATGCCTGAGAGTACATGTAGTTCAGGAACACTTCTGAATGCCCGTTCGGTCCGCCGTTGGACATCACCTGTACGAACAGGAAGCTTAAGTTGATCGTACTGATAATGTAGAACGTAAGTGTTGTACGGATATTGCTCCAGATCAGAGGCAGGGTTACCTGGAAAAACATCTGAAGCTCCGTAGCCCCGTCGAGGGACGCCGCTTCATAGAGATCTTCCGGGATCGCCGCCATACTCGCCATATACATAACCATATAGTAACCGATCGCCTGCCAGATCAGGGCAAAGATGATCGAATACAGTACGATATTCTGGTCTCCCATCCACTGCTGCTTCAAAAATCCCAGGCCGATGGCGTCAAGGAATGTATTCAGCAGACCTGTGCTCGGATTGTAGATAGCGCCGAAAATACCGGCGATAACGACAATACTCAAAATATTAGGGATATAGAAAATGATACGGAAGAAATTTTTCCCTTTAAACTTTCCGCGGTGCAGGATCGCACCGAACATGATCGCAAAAAAGATCGTGCACAATGTCACCAGCACAATGATCGCGATCGAGTTCTGCATTGCCTGAAGGAAATTCGTATCCCCCATTAATGTCTTAAAGTTATTGAGCCCTACAAACTCTTTTCTATTTGTGATCCCCCCCATTCGGTACAGGGACATCCTGAACACGTTAATGGTAGGAATAAATATGAAAAGCGTAACCAGTATGGCAGCCGGCGCTATACAGAAAAAGACGAACCGTCCCTGCGACCGTTTTCTATTCATACTGTTCCTCCTTCCTTTTTAAAAACGGTGAGCTATGACACTCACCGTTTCTTTCAGCGTTTCAAATGAATCAATTACTTTTACTCAAGAGCTCCTGCGCACTTCTCCCATACTTCCTCAAGCTGTGACTGCCACTCGTCAACAGTCATGTTGCCTGTGCTGATGGAATCGATAACACCGTATACAGAACCTTTCATGTCAAGTCCTTCGATCGGAGCTGTTGTTGCCCATGTACCTGTTACAGCAACAACATCATCGCCTGTCTGGAAGCTTGTCTTGATAACGCCTTCCGGAAGCTTGTCAGCCGCACCCTTGACCGGAACAACGATCGGAGCGTCAGACTCTTCGCCTGTCTCAGCGTTTGTTGTCTTGTTTGCAAGGCAGAGGTCTACAACTGTATCAGAATACATAAATTTGATAAACTCTTTTGCAAGGTCGATGTTTTCTGCATCTGACGGTATCCACATCTGCTCTGTAAATGTGTAGACAGCCTGGCTCTCATCAGCGCTCCACTTCGGAACACCCATCACGCCCCACTCGAAGTCAGCCGGTGTGGAGTTTGCCATCTCGCCTACTACCCAGCTTCCGTTCGGCATGAAGAGCGCATCGCCGTCGATAACAGCCTGCTGGTTGATCTTAAACCCACCGTCTGTGTTCGCGTTGGATACTGTATCAGCAAAGATGTTGTCAGAAGATACGAGCTGTGCTACTGTGTCAAGCACTTTTCTTCCTTCTTCAGATGACCATGTGTTTGCGTCATAGCTGAGCGCTTTGTTGTAGAAATCTGTTCCGCCTGCCTGTGCGAGCATCGCATAGATCGTAGCGTCAAAGTATCCTGACTGCGGATATGTAAAGAGTGAACGTCCGTCAGCCTTAGCCTGCTGTCCGAGTGCGAAGAACTCGTCCCATGTAGTCGGGAGCGCGTACTGTTTGCCCTCTCCTACAAGAGTCGCATTGTACCAGAAACCTGTCTGAGTATAGAAGATCGGAGCCAGATAGATCTTTCCGTCGCCGTACGGCTGAGCCGCTGTTCCGTCGAGGATGCCGTCCAGCATCTTGTCAGCAAGTTCGCCTTCAAAGACATCAGAGATATCTGCAACTGCATTTTCTTTCAGCATTGTCTCTGTAAAGCCGCTTTCCTGTCCCAGGTTGTAGTAAACAACATCCGGTACATCGCCGTTCTGGATATCTCTTGTAAGCACTGTGTCCAACTCGGAAGAAAGCGTCAGTTCCACTTCTGCTCCTGTCTCCTCCTCGAACGCTGCTACGATCTTCTCCCAGATGTCAGCGCCGTTACCGCCTTCGAAAGCTGCTACCTTCAGGACATCACCGCTGCCGCTGTCGTCTTTTCCCCCATCTGAGTCATCGCCGCCGCTGCCGCATGCAGCAAGACTCCCGACAGCCATAGCGGATACCATCGTTACAGCCAGAAATCTTTTCAGTAAATCCTTTTTCATATCTTTTACCTCCTTTTATTTACTGCGTGGTTTTATTCTATAACACTTTGTGCTTTTTTTCCATATGGATATTGGTTTTTCTTTTATAAATATTGCTATTTTGTTTTATTAGCTAAAAAAAGAAGCGGCCCACGCCGCTAATACATCTTAATTTTGTAGATAAATGCCAAAAATAATTGTGCATAATATCTAATCCATATATTTCCAAATACTGTTTTATAATTCTTGTTTTTGAGATTTTTTCGTATATAATAAAATTAAAATCAGAACTGCAGATCATCCCGTCCGCAAAGAGCGAAACAGCAAAGAAGAGCAAAACAACAAAAATAGAAGAAACTGAAAGAAGGAGATTTTATGAGCCACAGACATTATTCAATACAGGACACCCCGATACCTCAGATCGATATACGACTTTTGTCAATCTCCCTGTGTATAGACGACAAAGACTGGTCAAGTGTTTTTCATACGCATCATTTTACGGAATTATTTTATGTCCTGGAAGGGGCAGGCAAATTTCTCCTGCGCGACGAGACCCTGAAGATCAAAGCAGGGGATCTCCTGGTCATCCCTCCGTACCTGGAGCACACCGAGCGGTCCGGTCCGAATACGCCTCTGAAATATTACGCGCTGGGCCTCGACGGCATTGCCTTCCAGTCTATGGATGATCCCGGTTCTGTGAAGGTATTCTCTAATTTTGACTGCCAGCCCTCAGTGGAGGACCTGATCGGGCAAATCTACCGGGAAGTGAAAGCCGAAAGCTACGGCTCTGACATGGTCTGCCAGAACCTTCTGGAAATCCTTGTCGTCATGCTCATCCGGTCGCAGCAGCTCATACCGATCCCGATCAGCTCCGCAAGAATGTCAAAAGAATGCGCCGTGATCAAGGAATATCTGGACGCGAATTATGCCGAACACATTACCCTCGACACACTCACGCGCCTGACTCACATGAACAAATATTACATGGCGCATTCTTTTGCTAAATTTACCGGGCTCTCTCCTATACAGTACCTGAACCAGCGCCGTATGGAAACCGCCTGCCAGCTTTTAAAGGACACGGATTTCTCGATCTCTGACATCGCGTCCTCGACCGGGTTTTCCTCACAGTCCTATTTCTCGCAGACGTTTCGGAAATATTACGGCATCACTCCGATCAAATACCGGCAGTCGCACGCGGGAGACTGACCGGTTCCCGGACCGGTCAGATCTCGTACCAGATGATCTCGTTGGCAGCAAGATCCAGGTCAAAGCTGGATCCGTCGCCCCTGTAAACCGTGGTGCTCTGCGGTTCGTATGTATTATTGACCACACAGTATTTCCCGTTTTTCACATAAGCATGTACTTCCACATTGTAGTTCGTGCTGAACCACTTGTGCAGCTCTTCCTCATCATGGGAAGCCCAGATGATGGAACGGTACAGGATACGGCTGTTCTCAAAGCTGTAGGGAAGCCCGCTGATATACACGCAGCGCCCGTCCCCAAAGCTGCGGACAGCCATCTGCACTTCCTGGTCGCGCTGTACGAGGATTTCCGTCCCGTCAAGCGCATAGATATTCTTTTTGCCCTCTCCGAAATCAATATCCTTTGTACAGTCTGCTTTGATAAAATGATCGTGCTCGTCCCAGTTGTACTTATCTACATTCAGGGTGAACCCTGTCTCTTTCTCCACGCCCATCACAGTCGCAAGCTGGAAGAAATGTCCCTCATACTGGTGCGCAGCCGGTTCTCCGACTCCGATAAACCCGCCGCCGTTGTAGATGAATCTCTTCACAGCAGTGATGATCTTCTCGTCTGTCCAGTTATCCCCGCCTGTATAAGCGGTATCCGCGTCGCCCACGTTCAAGATCACGTCGATGTCGTTCAGGATATCCGGATTCTCCCTGATATCGTCAAAACTGATGAACTTCACGTCGAACGGCGCGCCGCTCAGCGCCTCAATGACCCCTGCGTAGGAGTAGTTCTGTTTGTAGTAGATCGCGTGGTGCACCATATGGTTCCCCCATGCGCGCATCTTGCCCCAGCAGTTGAGGACTGCGACTTTTTTGATGCAGTACGGAGTCGTGCCTTTGATATTGTCATACAGTGTCCTGAACTCATTGCATACACTCTCAACATAGTCGATGAATTCCGGGAACTGCATCGCAAGCTTCAGGTAACCGCCGTATCCGATCCTGTCGATGGGCTTCCTGAGGATCGCCCTTCTCGCTGTCACCCAGTTGACTTTCGCTTCTTTCACCGGATCCCCGCCCTCATGGAATGTATCCGGGAAGAAATACGGAAGGAAGCGCCCCTCTGTATATCTGACTCCTTCGATATCGCTGATCAGCCTGAGAGTCGCTCCGTTTCCAACGCTCCCGACGACTGCGTCCAGACCGATGCTCTTGAACTCATCCATGAACGGCTCCATGCCGATCCAGTGGTCGCCCAGGAACATCATTGCCTCTTTGCCGCACTCATGCGTAATGTCTACCATTTCCTTCGCCAGCTTCGCGACCTCTCTTCTCTGGAATGCCTGGAAATCACGGAATTCCTTTGACGGGATGCGGTAGGTATTGTTCATATAGCCCTGGTCGATGATAAATTCCGGACGGAACTTATATCCTGCTTCCTTTTCGAACTGCTCCAGGATATACGGGCTTACGGATGCGGAATACCCGTACCAGTCCACATATTTCTCACGTGCAAGCTCGTCAAAGATCAGGGTGAACTGATGGAAAAACGTCGTATAACGCAGCACATCCACATGCGGATTGTCTTTGATGAATTTCCGCAGACGTTCCATGGAATACTTATGTGTCTTCGGCTGGCGCACATCGAATGTGATCTGCTTTTCAAAATCTGTCCAGCCGTTTGTCACCGCATTGTACATATGTACCGGGTCCCACATGATGTACGCGAGGAAGCTCACCGTATAATCATGGAATTCCTCCGCGTCTGTTATCGTCACATTCCCGCTCTCCGGGTCATAGCTCCACTTTGACACGGGCACAACGTCCCCTGTCGTCCTGTCGATCACTTCCCACCATCTTGTGATATCGTCCCTGTCATTTACTTTGAGCATATCCGGGTACAGATGGTCCATCAGATGGATAGACAGTTCGCTCCCCACCGCCGTATAAAACGGGGTCATGATATACATCTGCTGGATCTCATCCGGGTTCGCTTTTGCCCATTCATTATCCTTTCTTGTCGTGTAATATGTAGAATAGACTTTTGCATCTACTTTTTTCAGTTCTTCCGGATAATCCGTCCCATCGCAGTCACGGATGGCGTCAGCTCCCCACCGTTTCATCAGTTCCAGTGTCTCCGGCACAACGTCCAGATCTGTCGGTATTGTTACTCTTCCGCTCGTGGTCTCTTTCACAGTCTTTTACCTCCCTGTTTGTTTTATATATCCATCATATTGCATAATGTCTCTCCCGTCAATTTTCACTTTGCTGTCATTTTTATAATTCTTGCGAAGTTTAACATATCTGACAATAATTCGCACTAGTCCGGCAAGGATCCGTTCATGCCCCATACCGTCTGTGCGTTTCTCCAGCCGACGGAAAACATGCAGAAGGCTGCCGGCCGCCGCCCCCTGCAGCCAGAACCCCTCCTGCATCCTATACCTTTGTCCGCATCCAATACCTTTGTCCGCATCCTTTGCTCTATCCGCATCCTTTACTCCGGTTCTGTCTTTTGCCTCATCCTCTTGCCTGCATAAGGTTTTTCGCATGAAATGCCCCAAATCCCGGATAGATACCTGAGGGACCTAATTCTTCCCCGATCCGGATGAGCTGGTTATATTTCGCCACACGCTCGCTCCTGCTCGGAGCCCCGGTCTTGATCTGACAGGCATTGACCGCCACCGCCAGATCCGCGATGGTCGTATCCTCTGTCTCTCCGGAGCGGTGGGAAACCACTGCGGTATATCCCGCACTGTGCGCCATCTTGATGGCTTCCAGTGTCTCGGACACTGTGCCGATCTGATTCAATTTGATCAGGATGGAATTGCCGCATCCCATGTCAATCCCTTTTTTCAGGCGCTCTGTATTCGTCACGAACAGATCGTCCCCGACAAGCTGTATCCTGTCTCCCAGCTCCTTTGTCATGATCTGCCATCCTTCCCAGTCCTCCTCATCCAGGCCGTCTTCAATGGACCAGATCGGATATCTTTCCGCCAGTGACTTCCAATGCCCCACCAGTTCTGCGGATGTAAACTTCTTCCCGCATTTTGGGAGCACATATTCCCCTTTCTTCCCGCTCTTCCACTCGCTGGCAGCCGCGTCCATGGCAAGGACAAAATCCATGCCCGGCTCATATCCTGCATCCTTTACCGCCTGAAGGATATATCGGATGGCTTCTTCATCGCTTCCCAGGTCCGGCGCGAATCCGCCTTCGTCCCCGACTGCTGTCGCAAGCCCCTTTGATCTCAGCAGCGCTGCCAGTGCATGGAATACCTCCGTACACCATCTCAGTCCCTCCGCGAAGCTCTTTGCTCCTGCGGGCATGATCATGAATTCCTGGACGTCTACTGTATTCGCCGCATGCGCTCCGCCGTTCAGGATATTCATCATGGGCACCGGAAGACGGTTCGCGTTCACTCCCCCGAGGAAACGGTAAAGCGGAAGGTCAAGGGAAACTGCTGCAGCTCTCGCGCACGCGATTGACACGGCAAGGATCGCATTTGCTCCAAGCCCGGACTTGTCCTTTGTGCCGTCCGCCCGGATCATCGCTTTGTCAACCGCGCAGGTATCGCCTGCGTCCATGCCCCGGATCGCATCGTTTATGACAGTGCTGATATTTTCCGCCGCATTTAGGACGCCTTTGCCGCCGAACCGCTGCCTGTCTCCGTCCCTTAATTCCAGTGCTTCAAACTCTCCGGTGGAGGCGCCGCTGGGAGCCGCGCCTCTGGCCACGGTCCCGTCGGCAAGGCGGACCTCCGCCTCCACGGTTGGATTTCCCCTGGAATCAATGATCTCCCGCCCGGTCACCTTTTCGATCTCTAAATAATCCATATCTTTCTCCGTCCTTTCCATTTGCAGTATGCCTTATGTATTTTCCCCCGGCGCCCCGGTTTCTATTCAAAAGAATATCCGAAAGCTGCCTGCCGGGCGTACGCACCGCACAAAAAAACTGCACTCTACAAGAGTGCAGCCAGTTTTTCCACATCTTCCATCCGGGTCGCCCAGCTCGTGGCAAACCGGACTACCGTGTGATCCTCATCCTTTTTCTCCCAGAAGCTGAAGACCACGTCTTTTTTCAGCTGTTCCATTTTCCCGTTTTCCAGTATGACAAAGACCTGATTGGTCGGTGAATCGATATAAAATCTATACCCTTTTTCCTTTAAGATCTGCTTCAGCCTGTCTGCTGTCACGATCGCATTTCTGCTGATCTCAAGATACAGGCCGTCCGTAAACAGTGCGTCAAACTGGACTCCCAGCAGCCGTCCCTTCGCCAGGAGCGCCCCTCTCTGCTTCACCATGGTCATAAAACGGGGCGGCATATTCCCTTTTGTAAACACTGCCGCTTCCCCGCACAGCGCCCCTGCCTTCGTGCCGCCGATATAAAACACGTCGCAGTACTCCGCCACATCCTTCAAAGTCACATCCGTCCCCTCTGCCGCAAGGCCATATCCAAGCCTCGCCCCGTCCATATAGAGAGGGATCCCGTATTGGGCGCATATGGCTGACAGCTCCGCCAGTTCGCCTTTTGTATACAATGTACCGTATTCCGTCGGGTGGGAAATATAGACCATGCCCGGGAACACCATATGTTCATGATTCTCATCTTCGTAAAATGAGCGCAGATAACCGGACAGGGCATCTGCCGATATCTTCCCGTCCTCCTGGGGAAGCACGAGCACCTTGTGTCCTGAACATTCTATAGCTCCTGCCTCATGGGAGCTGACATGACCTGTCTCCGCCGCGATGACTCCCTCATAGGGTTTCAGCATCGTACTGATGACGATCTGGTTCGTCTGTGTTCCGCCTGTGAGGAAACAGATCTCCGCCTCCGGGCAGCCGCAGGCTTTTCGGATCTTCTCGGCAGCGGACGCACAGTAGGGATCTGTCCCGTATCCCGGGAGCTGTTCCATGTTTGTCTCCAGCAGCCGCTTTAACACTTTGTCATGGGCTCCTTCTGAATAATCATTTTCAAATACAAGCATTATCTCCCCGCCTTTCTGCCGGATGCCGGCTTCCTGGTTTTTCCGGCTTTTCCGCTGCTCCCTGATTTTTTCCTGCTCCGCTTTTTCTCTTTGAGCTGCAGCTTTTTTCTGACACTGTACCCGAAAGTGCCCAGCTTCTTTCCAAGTCCCAGATATTCCCCGTGGGAATACGCCAGAAGCCCTGTTTTGTTCAGTTCAAATTTGCCTTTCTCGTCCATGTACTCCTCATCCACCTGGACAGCAGTCACTTCCGCAAGAAACATATGATGGCTTCCCAATTCCCGGACATCCGTTACCCTGCACTCGATATTCACCGGGGATTCCGCTATGACAGGAGCATATTCAAGGGATACTGCCTTTGCCTCTGTCAGCCTGCATTCCTTCCATTTATCCACATCTTTTCCTGACCGCACCCCGCAGTAATCTGTCGCACGGATCAGCTTCTCCGTAGTCAGATTGATCACAAATTCGCCGCTTTCCCGGATCATCTTGTAGGAGTGCCTTTCCGGACGCACGGAGATATAGACCATCGCCGGGTTGGTGCACACGGTCCCCGTCCACGCTACGGTCAGGATATTCGCATTCCCGCTCTTATCCGCCGTACTGACCAGGACCGCCGGCAGCGGATAAAGCATATTCCCCGGTTTCCAAACCTGTTTTCCCATTTTATTTCCCTCCTGTAAACGCTGCTGTCTGTCTTCCGATCCTGCGGGCATCTCACGGCAAATCCGTTCGCGGTCCGGACTTTTTACTGCTGCAGCGAGCCGACCAGCGTAGGCACGAGCTGTTTCTTCCTGGAAACAACTCCCTTCAGCATGATCTCTTCCGTATCTTCCGGCAGATCGTACGCGTTCAGTATCTTTTCTCTTGCCTCTGCCCCGCAGCACAGCAGTTCAGAGGACTCTGTGATGATATTCGTCAGCATAAAGAAGATCATATCCAGGCCATGACTGTGCCGCGCCCTCTCCAGATGCGGCTCCACAACCTCCTTGATCTCTTTCAGCTCATCCCCGCTCATGGAATTCACCTGTCCTACGCCGAAGACTGTATCATTGACCGTAAACTGTTTGAAGTCAAGGAAGCAGATCTCTTCCGCGCTCTTGCCCTTTAAGTTGCTTCCCGCATTGAACATCTCCTGCGCCAGCGTCTCTACTTCCACTCCCGCGATCTTTGCCAGCGCGCGGGCCGCCTGCTCATCCAGCGGGGTGCATGTCGGAGACCGGAACATCAGGGTATCCGAAATGATCGCAGAGCACAAAAGTGCCGCGTGCACAGGCTCCACCAGGATACATTCCTCCTGATACATCTGGTATACGATGGTCGCAGTACATCCCACCGGCTGGTTGCGGAAAAATACCGGTCCCATTGTCTCAATGCTCAGCCCCAGCCTGTGATGGTCGATGATCTCCAGCACATCCGCCTCTTCCACACCGTCCACAGCCTGGCTCCTCTCATTGTGGTCCACAAGGATAACTTGTTTTTTCTTGACATTGAGGATACGTCTTCTCGAGAGCAGACCCACGAATTTCCCCTTATTGTCCACCACAGGGAAATCACGGAAACGCTTCTTTGCCATAACCTCCTGCACATCGTCTACATAATCCTTCATCCGAAAGGTGACCAGATTGCCTTTTGTCATAAAATATTTCACAGGAATACTCTGGTTGATATGCTGTGCTGCTGTAAACGTATCCAGGGGCGTACGGATGATCACGATCTGCTTCTTCTCCGCCTGACGTATGATCTCCTCTGATACAGGAGCATTCTGGCACACCACCATACAGCTTGCTTCCATATCTACAGCGCACTTCTGCGCATCCTTCCGGTCACCCATGATCACAAGGTCATCCCTGCTGATAAAGTCAGACATCAGGATCCTGCTGGATGCCGCGATGACAACTTTTCCCTTCAGGAAATAGCCGTGCTCGTTCCCGGTCACGACTTCACCGTCCACCGCGCGCGCGATATTTCGGTACTGGGTACGCGCCTTTGCAAGGATCTTGCTGTCATACACATCCATGTAGGTCTTCGCGATATCCCCGATCGTGATAACACCTTCCAGCTTCCCATTCCTTGTCACCGGAAGGGTATGTATATTAGACTCCCGCATTTTTTCCCAGGCAGTCCTGATCGAAACGCTGCTCTTTAAGCCTTCCACTTCCTTAAGCTCCACATCCTTGATCTGCTCTCTCAGATCAGACAAAAGCCTCGGCACCTTTACCCCGAAGCGCTCCAGCACGTACTGTGTCTCCTCGTTAAGCTGCCCTGCACGGCGCGGCTCATGCACCCTGCCCGTAAGTTTCGTCTTAAGCGCTGCATAGACAATGGCTGAACAGATGGAATCCGTATCCGGATTTTTATGTCCTACCACATATATTTTTCTTTCTTTTTCCCTTCCCATATATCTTTCTCCTTCTTTACCGGAGCGCATCCTCCCAATTCCCGGCAGTGCCTCCGGCCATAATGCAGCAGCACACCTCCTGTTAAAAGCCAGGCCATATGTGCTGCTTTTTTGATCCTTATTAAAGCTTGCCATCTTTTCACCGGATAGTCAACCAGATTTTTCACCCATCTCACTCTTGCTGTTGTTTTTTGCGCCTTAACTATGGTATACTAGGGGCATTGAAAAATCTATGTAAGTTGAGGTGCAGTACAATGAGCGAAGAAATGAAAGAAACAATGCAGGCAGAGGAAACATCCCAGGCTCAGGCTGAGGAAGCTGCCGGAACAGAAACAACTGAAACAATGGCTGATTATGAAGAACACTTTGATGACGCCAATCCCTGGAACAGGGTTGCCGAATATATGGAAAAGAAGACCGTACTCCCTGTAAAAGTAGAAGGAGTCGTCAACGGAGGCGTTATCGCAATGGTAGAGGGATTAAGGGGATTTGTACCCGCATCCAAGCTCTCCCTCTCCTACATCGAAGATCTTGAGACATATCTTCTCAAAGATATCGAGGTACAGGTCATTGACGTAGATCAGGCAAACAACCGCCTCGTACTTTCCGCACGCGAGATCCTGAAAGAAAAGGAGCGTAAAGCGCGCGAAGAGCAGATCGCAAACCTGAAGATCGGCACAGTCCTTGAGGGAACTGTTGAGACACTCCAGAATTACGGAGCATTCGTCAAACTCGAAAACGGACTGTCCGGGCTCGTCCATGTATCACAGATTTCCCAGAAACGGGTGAAAGTGCCGTCAGACGTCCTCAACGTGGGCGACAAAGTAACTGTCAAAGTTATCGGCATCAAAGACGGGAAAGTAAGCCTGAGCATGAAGGCGCTCGAAGAAGTCAAAGAAGAGCCCGAGGAAAAAGTAGTGATCCCGAAGAGCGAGAATATCGGGACCAGTCTGGGAGACCTCTTCAAAAACATCAAGCTGTAAATCTGTATTTGTCAGGGAGACTGTGATTGAGTAAACCGGACGAAAACAGCGAAGCGCAGGTGTCGGGGACGTATTCAGCGCGAGGATATGGGTGGCATCGGCTCCGCTCCATGAGGCAGGAAAAACTACGAAATCAGGGAACACGCTAAAAGCAGGGATCTGAAGAGAGGAACTCGGCTCCGCCTCAGACACCCTCTCTTCTGATCCCAACGCGTGTCCCCTGATTTCTACTTTTTCCAGGCCTCATTCCGAAGTCGCCTCAACCACCCATATCCCCGTCCGCCGCGAAAACGTCCCGCATCAAACCGACGGTTTTCGGACGTTTCACCAATCGTCCGGCTCCCCCACAAATACAGATTGTACAGTGCTGCAGATATCTGTTATTATGGACAGTGAAAAAAGGAGGTCTGTTAATATGAGTGAAATCCTGCTTGTCATCTATCATATACTTGCCCTGATCTTTGCGGCAGCGGGGATCGTTGTCCTGCGCAGCCGTTCTTCTTATCCGGATATGAAGGCGGGGTACCATGTAAAAGAAGCGATGAAAAGCAAAGAAACCTGGGAATATGCCAATGGCTTCTGCGGAAAGCTGTGCATGGTATTTACGGTTGTTTTCCTGCTGGCGCCGCGTTTCCTGATCTCGGCTGGCGCGGGGAATGCAGCGGGCACGGCTGTGCTGATCATCGGAGGCGCGCTTGCGGCGGCAGTGACAGTGCTCCTTCCGCTGCGGATGCTTCGCAGAAGAGAGAAATGACAGAGAGGTTCTCTTCCGGTTATCAGTTGCTTTGTTTTAACATAGATTAAATAAAATCTGCCATAAGATTTTACATTCTGCATTTATAATCTCCTCGGCAGCAAAAGGATCAGAAAAAAGCATGGAGGAGATAGTTATGAAAAACAGTTGGAAGAGACCTGCGGCATTTACCCTTGCAGCGGCTATGATATGTGCCCAGGGGACCCTGGTATCGGCAGAGCCCGGACCGGCGGGATCAGCAGACATCAGCTACCTGACACTGCAGCCAGGAGAGACAGAGGCATCCGTCAACCTGAACTGGTATGCTCCGGCAGGCACGGAGCGCGCAATGGTGAAGTTCAGCAGCGCTGCGGAGGAGATCACGGCGGAGGCTTCCGTGAGTGCCCTGACAGCGCCGACAAAGCTGGATACAGGGAAATATACGGATACCGGGCTTATGGTATGCAAGGCGAGTGTGGATGGCCTGGAACCGGAAACAGTGTATACGTATCAGGTCTCGTATGACGGCGGCGCGTCCTGGCTCGGGGGATATCCATATACCACGGCAGGGACGGACGGCTTCCGGTTCGGGTTTACCAGTGATCCGCAGATCAAGGAGGATCAGTCCAATGACGATCAGGGATGGAATCCTGTGGATGGGACGAATCAGACCGGCTGGGCGTCCATGATGGAGAAGCTGGCGGAAGAAGGCGTGAACCTTGTCGTGTCAGCGGGAGACCAGGTGGAAGACCAGAGCTGGGGGAAATCGAGCGAGTACGCGGCGTTCTTTGCGCCGGAAGAGATGGCCTCGGTCGCATATGCGCCGGCAGTGGGAAACCATTACAGGCACTATATGTTCGCAGATCATTTTAACCTGCCCAATGAGATGTCTGTGGCAGGAATGGACGAGGACGGCGTGTTGGAACCGGTAAAGACTACATTCCGCGGACAGAACAATGGGACAAGCCAGAGCCATGGAAATTATATCCAGGCGACAGCAGATGAGATCGCCGGTAATTCCGAGTCGAACGGAGTGACCCCGAATGCGGAAGGGCAGTACGATTTTACAGAGCGCCGTGAGATGGAGACAAAAGGCAATTATTATTACCTCTATGACAATGTTCTTTTCGTTACTCTGAACACCGGGGCGTATCCGGGCGGAAATGACGGGGAGAATGCCGGGAACGCCAGCGTTCCCAGCGCGTCAAAGGACAATTCCGAGGCAGAGGCAATGGTGGAGAATTTCCGGACGACCATGGACGCGGCGGTGTCCGAGTACGCGGGCCGGTATGACTGGCTGATCGTAACGCATCACAAATCTACGCAGACAGTCGCAAAACATGCGGCGGATTCTGACATCGAGAATTATGTGGATGCGGGATTTGAGCAGGTGATGGATGAATTTGACGTGGATTTTGTCCTCGGAGGACATGACCACGTGTATTCCAGAAGCTATGTGCTCAAGGACGGTGAGAGAAATGCAGAGCGTCTCGATACATTCCATGACCCGGACGGGACGATCTATCTGACGGGAAACTGCTGCTCTGACATGCAGTATTATACTCCGTTTGCCTCTCTGGACAAGACGAACAACGCGGATTATCCGCGCCTTGCAAACGGGGAGACCGGATCCGAGGCATATCTGGCTGGGAACCTTCCCTACGGCAATCAGGAGTGGAACCAGGAGTACAGCCCCAGCTACGCGGTGTTTGATGTAAAAGGGAATAAGATTTCCGTAAATGTGTACAACCTGGCAGGAGACAGTGCGGATCCGGACAGTGAGCTGATCGACTCTTTCAGCGTGACAAAGAATGCGGACGGCGGGGAGAAGACCGCAGGGGAAGAAAACGGAAAGGCTTCTCTGGACCTGATCCAGGACGCGCGCTATGACGCCGGGATGTCCAATGCGGACGGCGGAGTGATGGAGATCGTTGATCATAATACAGTGACCGGATGGGCGTATGCAGTCAACGGCCAGACAGGGAACCTGACAGCGATCGCGCTGAAAGATATGGCGGACAGTGAAAATGTGGATCTCCTGGACGGGAATGATATCGATGTAAAGTCCCTTGTGGAGGAGAACTGTGAAGGCTTTGCCTATGGCGATATGACTTCGGTCGCTGTCTCGGCGGACGGGACAAAGCTTGCCGTGGCTGTCCAGGCAGCAGGATATGCGGACAACGGGCGCGTGGCAGTGTTTACATGTAATGCGGACGGCACGCTGACATTTGCTGAGGCATATGAGACAGGTGTGCAGCCGGATATGGTGACATTTACCCCGGATGACACAAAGATCCTTACCGCAAATGAAGGCGAACCGAGGGAAGGATACGCGGACGGCGCCGCAGACCCGGCAGGTACGGTGACCGTGATCAGTATAGAGGACGGCGCAGCGGTGAACGCGGACTTTACTGCATACGACAGTGCAAAAGAGCGGGAGGAACTGACAGACGCAGGCATTATCCTGAAAAAAGGCGCGGCTCCATCCGAGGATCTGGAGCCGGAATATATCGCGGCGGGAAATGACACGGCGTACGTAACGCTCCAGGAGGCAAACGCGATCGCGGTGATCGACCTTGACAGCGCTGAGGTAACGGGGATCTGTTCCGCAGGATATGAAGACCACAGCAAAGTTGCGGTGGACATTGATAAAAAGGACGAGGCGTATGCTCCGAAAACTTACGGGTCGCTGCGGGGGATCCGCATGCCGGACAGCATCGCGCTGTACAGCGCAGACGGGGTGGATTACCTTGTGACGGCGAATGAGGGCGATTCCAGAGAATGGGGCGATTATCTGAACGAAACAGAGCGTAACTTCAAGGACGGAGAGACTTCCCCGAGCGGAAAGATCACGGCGGAAAACAGCGGTCTCACAGGCAAGGTCGTGTTCTTTGACAGCAGTGACTATGACGGGCTGGACGAAGGCCTGGACTATCTCTTCGGGGGCCGTTCCTTCACGGTATACAGGGCAGATGAAAACGGGATCACGGAAGTGTATGACAGCGGCAGTGAGTTTGAGGAAAAGACAGCGGTCTATGTGCCGGAGAACTTCAACTGCTCCAATGACGACAAGACTCTGGACGACCGTTCCGGAAAGAAGGGACCTGAGGTGGAGAGTGTCACAGTGGGAACCGTGGGAGAGAAGACTTATGCTTTTGTGGGATTTGAGAGAGTCGGCGGAGTGATGGTATATGACATCACGGATCCGGGGCAGAGCAGCTTTTTGAATTATATCAATTCCAGAGATTTCAGCCAGGATATCGCCGGGGATGATTCTCCGGAGGGACTGTGCTTTATCCCGGCGGCGGACAGCGCGGACGGAGATGCGTATCTGCTGGCGTCCTGTGAGGTGTCCGGCACTGTGGCGGCTTACAGGCTGACAGAGGGCACGGCTCAGGAACCGGGCGGACAGCCGGGAGAAGAAGATCCGGATGATACGCAAAAGCCGGACGGACAGGAGCCGGGAGAGGGCCAGGATCAGCCGGGAAGCGGGGAAGCAGATAAAGATGCCGGAAAGGATGCTCCGAAGACAGGAGACCGGAACCTGGCAGGAGTATACTGCGCAGCTGTTTTTGCCGCGGCGGCAGCGGGGATGGCAGTGATGGCCAGACGCAGAAGATCCGCCAGATAGACAGTAAGATCAAGAGAAGTGTTTTGAGAGATATCTTTTATCCATAAAAAATATGCAGCCGGAAGTCTTGCCAGGGCTTCCGGCTGCATGTTTTTATGGGATCTTACAGGGAAAACGTACGGGCGCAGTCTGTCTGAAAAAAGTGCGCGCAGGAGACTGCCCGTTGCTGTGCCCGCGGCTGTCACCCGCACTCATCCGATCAGCGTCCCCAGCCAGTACAGCAACCCCAGCCCCCAGCTTGTGAAGATCCCGTACAGGATGACCGGACCCGCGATCGTGAAGATCTTGCAGCCGATGCCGAATACCTGTCCCTCCTTTTTGTATTCGATCGCCGGCGCAGCGACAGAGTTGGCAAATCCGGTGATGGGAACAAGTGCCCCGGCACCGCCCCATTTCGCAAGGCGTGGGTAGATGCCGGTGCCGGTGAGGAGGACGCTCAGGAGGACAAGGAGCAGGGATGTCCAGCTGCTGCAGTCGTCAGAGCTCAGATTTTTCAGCTCGCAGTAGTGATTGATGACCTGGCCGATGAAACAGATGGTGCCCCCGAGGAGAAAGGCTTTGAGCATGTTGAGCCATACGTTGTGCCTTGGAGTTTTTTGCCTGACATATTCTTCATATTGTTTTTGCTGTTTTAAACGCTGTATTTTATCCACAGATGATTCCCCTTTCTTTTCTTTCAGTCCGGCAGGAAAGTCGGCGCTGTCTTTTGTTAGTATCTGAGATCATCCGGGAAAATATACCCTGTATATTCCTGGGAAACATGCGCATAATACCCATGAGACAGACGAAAATGCAGACAGACAAAGACAGACGAAAAGGTGGGGATGCGGTATGGAAGAGACCATAAAAGGAAGCCAGAGCCTGATATTTAAAAATGCGCCTTATCTCATAAGCGCGGCGTCAGTGACCGGCAGCAAGGAGGCGGAAGGGCCTCTGGGGAAACTGTTCGATATGACAAGTGAGGATGACCTCTTCGGGGCGCAGACCTGGGAGGAGGCGGAGAGTACGATGCAGAAAGAAGCCTGTGTCCTGGCGCTGGGGAAAGTCCACGTGGAGCCGGCAGCGGTTCGGTATCTGTTCGGCGGCGATCTGCTGAGACAGGGGATCGCCACTTCCATGGGTGTGGAGGGGCTCCAGATCCCGATGTTCGGGCTGTATGGCGCGTGTTCCACATCCGGGGAAGCCCTCGCCCTCGCGGCGATGAGCGCGGCCGCCGGGTATGGGGAGTATATGCTTGCGGTTACTTCCAGCCATTTCGGCAGCGCGGAGAAAGAGTTCCGCTTTCCTCTCGGATATGCGAACCAGAGACCGCTGTCCGCGCACTGGACAGTGACAGGGAGCGGCGCGTTCCTCGTCCGCTCGGCAGAAAGAGCGGCGCAGGACTGCCATGTCCGTATCTCGGGCGTGACCGTGGGGAAGATCGTGGATTACGGCTTGAAAGATTCCCAGAATATGGGCGCGTGCATGGCTCCGGCGGCGATGGATACGATCGTACGGAATTTTGAAGATATGGGCAGGACAGAGCAGGACTATGACCGGATCATCACCGGGGATCTGGGATATGTAGGGCAGTCCATCCTGTTTGACCTGGTCAGGGGGAAAGGATATGACATCCGCGAGCGGCATCTGGACTGCGGGATGACGATCTTTGACCAGCAGACGCAGGATACTCATGCCGGGGGGAGCGGATGCGGATGCGCGGCAGTGACACTTGCCTCTTTTGTGCTCCCGAAGATTGAGAAGGGAGAGTGGAAGCGGGTGCTGTTTGTCCCCACGGGAGCATTGATGTCAACAGTAAGCTTCAATGAGGGCGCCAGTGTCCCGGGGATTGCCCACGGGATCGTGCTGGAGCACTGCTAGCATATCATTTCGCAGATAACTGCGCCAGACCGCCTGCGGGCTTTCCGGCATCCGGTCAGCGCTGACGTGATAATGCGGATAAAAACAGATCTGAAAGGTGGAAAAGACATGGAGTATGTGACAGCATTTGTGACAGGCGGACTGATCTGCGCGCTCGTGCAGATCCTTTTGGACCGGACGAAACTGATGCCGGGTCGGGTCATGGTCCTGCTCGTATGCACGGGAGCCGTACTGGGGTTCTGCGGGATATACAAACCATTCCAGGAGTTCGCCGGATCAGGCGCGGGAGTGCCGCTCCTGGGCTTTGGGAATGTCCTCTGGCAGGGAGTGAAGGAAGCGGTGGATGAGCACGGGTTCATCGGCGTGTTCATGGGCGGCTTTAAGGCGAGTGCAGTCGGGATCTCAGCGGCTCTGATCTTCGGATATATCGCATCATTTATTTTTGAGCCGAAGATGAAAAAATAGGAGTATCAGCAGTGGACCAGACCATACAGCGAAACAGACCATACAGGCAATCAGACCGTGCAGGCTATTGACAGAGCGCACTCTGTAATGCTATGATAAACCCCGTAGTCGGGAATTGGGTTCCTGGCTGTAACAGGGAAACGATATTGTTCTTGAATGGTGATCAGATTTTCAACGGTGATAAGATTTTCAAAATGGAGGGAAGATTTTATCACCTTTTTGTTTTCAGGCAAAGGAGGTTTAAAGCATATGTGTGGAATCGTAGGATTTGTAGGCGAGGAGCCGGCGGCTCCGATCCTGCTCTCAGGACTGGAGAAGCTGGAATACAGAGGATATGACTCGGCCGGTATTGCCGTGCGCAATGAGGAGACAGGCAGGATCGAAGTGGTAAAAGCCAAAGGCCGGCTGAAGATCCTTTCGGAGAAAACAGACGGAGGACTGGCGGTGCCGGGGACGTGCGGGATCGGGCATACCCGCTGGGCGACCCACGGGGAGCCGTCTGAGAATAATGCCCATCCCCACTGTACGGACGACAGGTCTGTTGTGCTCGTACATAACGGGATCATCGAGAATTATCAGGAATTAAAGGAAAAGCTCCTGAAATCCGGGTACAGCTTCTACTCCCAGACAGATACGGAGATCGCAGTCAAGCTGGTGGATTATTACTATAAGAAGACAGGCACGCCCCTTGAAGCCCTGACAAGGGCAATGCTGCGTATCCGCGGCTCCTATGCGTTCGGCGTGATGTTTAAGGACTGCCCGGGAAGGCTTTTCGCAGCGAGAAAGGACAGCCCGCTCATCATCGGGAAGAATGAGTCCGGCTGCCTGATCGCTTCCGACGTGCCCGCGATCCTGGACAGGACGAGAAATGTCTACTATATCGGGAATATGGAGATCGCGGAGCTGAGCAAAGATGAGATCCATTTCTATAATATCGACAGGGAAGAGATCCAAAAGGAAATGGTGGAGATCAAATGGGATGCGGAATCCGCGGAAAAAGGCGGATACGAGCATTTCATGCTCAAGGAGATCCATGAGCAGCCAAAAGCTGTGCAGGATACGGTGGGCGCGTATGTGAAGGACGGGCAGATCGATCTCTCGGAAGTGGGGCTTACCAGCGAGATGCTGGCAGGGCTTGAGCGGATCTATATCGTTGCCTGCGGCTCTGCCTACCATGTGGGCATGGTGGCGAAATACGTGATGGAAGAACTGGCGGATATCCCGGTGGAGGTGGATCTTGCGTCAGAATTCCGCTACAGGAATCCAAAGCTCATGAAAGACTCCATGGTGATCGTGGTATCCCAGTCCGGGGAGACGGCGGACAGCCTGGCAGCCCTGAGGCTTGCGAAGGAAAAAGGAGTGCCGGTGCTCGGCATTGTCAATGTGGTGGGCTCCAGCATTGCCCGTGAGAGTGATCACATCCTCTATACGTACGCGGGACCGGAGATTTCTGTTGCCACGACAAAGGCGTACAGCACGCAGCTCATCGCGGTATACCTGCTGGCGGTCCAGGCTGCGTTCGCGAAAGGCCTGATCAGCGAAGAGCGGTACGGAGAGCTGATCGCGGAGCTGGGAAGGCTCCCGGAGAAGATCCAGAGGACACTGGACGACAAGGAACGGATCCAGTGGTTTGCGAGCAAGTATGCAAATGCAAAGGATATCTTCTTTATCGGCCGCGGTATCGACTATGCGATCAGCCTGGAGGGAAGCCTGAAGATGAAAGAGATCAGCTATATCCATTCCGAAGCGTATGCGGCGGGAGAGCTGAAGCACGGGACGATCAGCCTGATCGAGGACGGGACACTGGTAGTCGGCGTGGTGACGCAGAAGGCGCTCTTTGAGAAGACGCTGAGCAATATGGTGGAGACAAAGAGCAGGGGCGCATACCTGATGGGGCTGACCCTGTACGGCAATTATAATATCGAGGACAATGCGGATTTCTCTGTGTATGTCCCGAAGACGGAACAGTATTTTACGACCAGCCTGGCGATCGTGCCGCTGCAGCTGTTGGGTTATTATGTCAGCGTGGCGAAAGGCCTGGATGTGGATAAGCCGAGGAACCTGGCGAAATCCGTGACAGTAGAATAGAAAGATCAGAATAAAAAACATGCAAAAGGACCGATGCCATAAAGATGCGGAGCAGCCAATGTCCGCCATCCGAACAGCATCGGTCTTTTACAAACATTTAACATGCCTCTGCATTCGCGGTCCCATGGCTTTGTGATACAATCGGTTCAGAGATCCTGAGTACAGGAAGAAAGGAAAATTGTAGAGAATCTACAGGGACATCTGCCATGGGAAATATCAGAAAACAGATCGAAAAGGGATACGCGGACCTGAGGCGTTCGGAAAAGCTGGCGGCGGATTATGTGCTGGAGCATATGGGAGAGATACCGGACTTATCCATAGACCGCCTGGCGCACAATGCGGGAGTCAGCCAGCCGACAGTGCTGAGGATGCTGAGATCCGCAGGCTTTTCCGGCTACCGCGATTTCTGCTACCGGCTCGTAGCGGAGCTGGCGAAAAAGGCGGGGGCAGGAGAGGGCGGAAAAGGACCGATGTACGGGTATACGCTGGATAAGTCAACGCCCCTGGAGGAGATCCCCTTCAATATGGCTGCGACCACGCAGAAAATGCTGGAGGAGACGATAAAGAGTTTCTCCGGGAAAATCTATCAGAAGACAGTGGAAGCGCTGGCAAATGCCCGGCTGATCGATATCTACGGCGTGGAAAACTCTGAGGCTACGGCGCTGGATCTTTTGACAAAGCTCCTCTATCTCGGGCTGCCGTGCCGGTATTTCAGCGACTGTTATCACCAGCAGATCGCGGCGGGAGCCCTGACGCCGGAGGATGTGGCGGTGGGGATCTCCTATTCAGGAGAGTCAAAGGATACTGTGGACTCTCTCAGGAAAGCGAAAAAGGCAGGCGCGCGTACGATCGCGGTGACGAATTTTAAAGACGCGGCCATCAGCAGATATGCGGATATCCTGATCTGTACCAGCCAGGAGCAGCTGATGTACGGGGACGCGATCTTTTCAAGGTCGTGTCAGATCCTGGTCGTGGATATGATCTATATGGGGATTATCTCGCTGGATTATGAGCGGTATACGGACAGACTGAAGCGCTGCGAGAAAGTAGTGCAGGAGAAAGCATACGGCGGGAATACTCCCGGGAAAGACTGAAAATGGGATAGAACGAGGTGTAGATTTTCTACTTTTTTACATACGTTAAGCCTTTGTAAAGTTTACGGTTTCTTTACAAAGGCTTAATTTTTCTTTGATAGAAAACCGAGGAACAGCTCCGCTATAATTGCCAATGCAGGCTGCGGGGCGATAAAGACGTTTCGTGGTGAGGGACACCGCCGGGCAGCGGAGAACGCCCGGGCGCGGATGCCGGCAGCGGCTTTGCGGAAACATGGCAATGAGAATCATCGTGAGGAGTTATGGATTATGTTAGAGTTGAAAAATGTGAAGAAAAGTTATGACGGCACGCCGGTGCTCACCGACATCAGCCTGAATATCGAGGACGGGGAGATCGTTTCTATATTAGGTCCCTCCGGATGCGGCAAGACCACGCTCTTAAATCTGATCCTCGGGATCGTGGATTCCGACGGAGGACAGATCATCTATAATGGAAAAGACATCACAGATGTTCCGATGGAAAAGAGAGGGTTCAACATCGTATTTCAGGACTACGCCCTGTTCCCGAATCTGAATGTGTATCAGAACATTACATACGGACTGAGGAACAACCCGGAGATCTCTTCGAAAGAGGAGGTGGAAGACCTGATCCGGCTGCTCGGTCTTGAGGAGCACTTAAATAAGAGGATCGGCCAGCTCTCCGGCGGGCAGAAGCAGAGGGTGGCGCTTGCGAGGACAATGGTGATGAAGCCGAAGATCCTGCTGCTCGATGAGCCTCTGAGCGCGCTGGACGGCGTGATCAAGGAGTCCATCAAAGACAGGATCCGGACGATCGCAGAGCAGTATAACCTGACGACGATCATCGTGACACACGATCCGGAGGAAGCGCTCACGCTCTCCAACCGCGTCATGATCATCAATGAAGGACAGATCGCCCAGTTCGGACGCCCGGAGGAGATCATCCAGAGACCGGAGAACGGATTTGTGAAGAAATTCATCCTGAACCAGCTTGAGATCAAGAAAAATAATATCTTTACTCTGTTCGCCGGACAGCTCGCGCAGCAGGCGCAGGTCGGATGAAGAGGTGCGCGCCATGAGAAAGAACAGAGAAATTAAAGCGATCTTCGCGGTGATGGCAGTATTTTTCGCAGGCTTTCTGGCTGTGCCCATGATCAGCGTGCTTGTGCGGTCATTCACCGGCAGCGGCGAGCCGGCCTCGCTCGCCCACTATGTGGAAGTGCTTACCGGAAGAGGCTTCTTAAGGGCCCTGGGGAACAGCTTTGTAGTTTCCATATGCAGCGCCCTGCTGGCGACCGTCCTGGCGTTTATACTCGCCTACACGATCCACTATACAAATGTGGGGAAGCGCTACAAATGGCTGATCAGCAAGGCAGCGATCCTGCCCATGCTGCTCCCGACCATTACCTACGGCTTCGCGATCATCTATTCCTTCGGGAAGCAGGGGCTGCTGACAAAGCTTTTCGGGAGACAGCTCTTTAACATTTACGGATTCAACGGGCTGCTGCTCGGGTACGTGGTCTATACCCTGCCCATTGCGTTCACCCTGATCAACAACGCCATGGGGTATATTGACAAAAGGTTCATGATCGTGTCAAGGCTGATGGGGGACTCCCCGCTGCAGACATTCCGGATGACGATCGTGATCCCGCTCCTGGGTACGCTGGCGACCTCATTTATCCAGACCTTCTTCCTCTGCTTTACGGATTTCGGGATCCCGGCTTCCGTGGGCGGACGGTATGAAGTGGTGGCGAGCGTCCTCTACGCGGAGATGCTCGGAAGCATACCGAACTTCGGGAACGGCGCGGTGGTGGCGCTGATCATGATCATCCCGTCGGTGGTGAGCATTACGGTTCTCCACATCCTGGAGAAATACAATGTCCGCTATAATAAGATCTCCCCGATCGAGCTGAAAAAGGGAGTGAAGAGAGACGCAGTGTTCGCGGTGTTAAGCGGGGCGGTCCTTATCTTTGCGCTGAGTATGTTTGTGGTGATGTTTATCACGCCGTTCATCGAGGAGTGGCCCTACCGGATGAACTTCACTCTGGAGCATGTGCAGGCAGTATTTGAAGACAGGCAGCTCTACGGCGTGTACGTCAACTCCGTGATGGTGGCGCTGATCACAGCTTTCGCGGGCACACTGATCGCCTACGGCGGCGCGCTTGTCACAGCGAGGAGCACGGTCAGCGGGAAGTTAAAGAAAGTGATCGACAGCATCGCCCTTGTGACGAACACGATCCCGGGTATGGTCATCGGTCTTGCCTACCTGTTCGTGTTCACAGGGACGCCCCTGCAGAATACATTCCCGATCATCATCATATGCAACATTGTCCATTACTTCTCGACGCCGTATCTGATGATGAAGAATTCGCTTTCCAAGATGAACGCGTCATGGGAGACAACGGCAATGCTCATGGGAGACAGCTGGGTGAAGACGATCGCGAGAGTGGTGACGCCCAATGCGCTCTCCACACTGCTGGAAGTATTCAGCTACTATTTTGTAAATGCAATGGTAACGGTCAGCGCCGTCATCTTCATCGCCGGTGCAAGGACCATGGTCATCACGACCAAGATACAGGAATTACAGTATTTCAACGAGTTTAATGAAATCTTTGTCCTGTCGCTTCTGATCCTGTTTACGAACCTGATCGCAAGGGCGGTATTCCGCAGGCTTGCCAGGGTAAGCGAGAGCAGGCAGAGCAAGGCGAAAGTCTATAAATTTTCTGTAAAGAAAAAAGCCGCCTGAGAGCAGATGCTCCGGCGGAAATGAAACAGTCAGTGTAAAAGCAAAAATAATAAATGAAAAATGAGAAGGAGAAACAAAATTATGAAAAAATTTACATTCAAAAGGGCAGCGTCTCTTACACTTGCGGCAGCGGTCGCGGTAACCGGCATGGGACTTACAGGGTGCGATACAGGATCTTCCGACGAACAGGTGATCATCTACTCCAACGCGGACGAAGAGGCGATCACAGCGATGGAGAATGCACTGGATAACAATGGATATGAAGGAAAATACATGTTCCAGACATTCGGTACGTCTGAGCTGGGCGGCAAGCTGCTGGCAGAGGGCAAGGATATCGAGGCGGATATGGTGACAATGAGTACCTTCTATGTGGAGAGCGCCCAGGAGCAGAATGATATGTTTGTGGATCTTGACTTTGACGTGGATACGATCGATGAGTTCGAGCCGTACTGCGCGCCGATCACATCCCAGGAGGGAACGATCATCGTAAATACAGAGATGATGGAAGAGAATAACCTGCCGATGCCGGAGTCGATCGCAGACCTGGCTGACCCGGTATACAAAGGCTTTGTATCTGTGACAGATATCGCTGCATCTTCTACTGCATGGCTGCTGATCCAGGCGCTTGTGTCCGAGTATGGCGAGGACGGGGCAGAGGAAGTCCTGACAGGCATCTATGAGAATGTGGGCGACCACCTGGAGGATTCCGGATCCGCGCCGCTTAAGAAAGTGCGTGCAGGTGAAGTAGCGATCGGATTCGGTCTGCGCCAGCAGGCAGTGGCTGACAAGGCGGACGGACTCCCGATCGACTATATCGATCCGGCAGAGGGTAACTTCAGCCTGACAGAATCCATCGCTATCGTAGACAAGGGCGACGATACAAACCCACTTGCAATGGAGATGGCGCAGTGCATCATCGAGAACGGAAGAGAAGAACTCCAGTCCTACTATCCGAATGCGATCTATAACGGAGAGAACACAGACGCTGCGAACAAGTCCGCGAACCCGAAGGTATTCCCGGAGAAGCTGACAGTAGACCTTCTTGAGCAGCATCAGGCAATCTCCGAGGCGGCAAAAGAGGCGGCTGGTATCTAAGCGGCCTTACGAAAAACAGGCGTCTTCAGCGAGACAGAGAACGATCACGCCCCGCCCTTTCCGGCGGGGCTGAAATATGGCTGTAATCTTACGGAAGAACAAAAACAGGAGAAAAGAGGAAACAGAGATGAGATCATATAAACTACTGACACCGGGACCGCTGACAACTACGGATACGGTAAAACAGCAGATGCTTTTTGACCATTGTACATGGGATGACGATTATAAGCAGATCACCCAGCAGATTCGCAAAGGCCTTCTCGAGCTGGCCCACGTGTCGCCGGAAGAATACACGGCAGTGCTCATGCAGGGCAGCGGTACATTCGGAGTGGAGTCGGTCCTGACCAGCATCCCGGGAGCGAACGACGAGCTCCTGATCTGCGCCAACGGCGCTTACGGCGAGCGCATGACAGATATCGCGGAACATGCAGGGATCAAATACCAGGTGTACAATGAGCACTATAATAAAGTGCCAAACGCGCAGAAGATCGCGGAGATGCTCGACGCTGACCCGGCCATCACCCATGTGGCGATGGTGCACAGCGAGACCACATCCGGCATCCTCAATGATATCGAGGCAGTGGGCAAGGTCGTAAAAGAAAAGGGCCGCGTCTTCATCGTGGACGCGATGAGCAGCTTTGGCGGCGTGGATATCCCGGTGAAGGACTGGGGGATTGATTTCATCATCAGCAGTGCGAACAAATGCATCCAGGGCGTGCCGGGATTTTCATTTATCATCGCGAGAAGAGACCTGCTCGAGGCGAGTGCGGGCAACGCCAGGAGCCTGTCCCTGGATCTCTATGACCAGTGGAAGACAATGGAAGTGGACGGGAAATGGCGCTTCACTTCCCCGACCCATGTGGTGCTTGCTTTTTCACAGGCGATGAAAGAGCTGAAGGAAGAGGGCGGGATCGAGGCGAGGAGCCGCCGCTATCTGAACAACAACCGTCTTCTCATCAGGAGGATGGAAGAGATGGGGATCCGTCCGTATATCGATGATACCCACCAGGGACCGATCATCACTACGTTCTTCTATCCGGAGGAATGCCACTTTACGTTCTCCCAGATGTATGAATACATCAAGGACAGAGGATATGCCATCTATCCGGGAAAAGTGACCGAGGCAGAGACCTTCCGCATCGGGAACATCGGAGAGATCTATGAGGAAGACATCGAAAAGGTGTGCGCGATCATGAAAGAATTTCTGGAGGAGTACAATCATGAAAAAAATTAAGGCAGTGATCTTTGACTGGGCAGGGACAACAGTGGATTTCGGATGCATGGCGCCGGTACAGGCATTTGTCGAGGTGTTTAAGGAGTTCGGCATCGAGCCGACCATGGAAGAAGTAAGAGAACCCATGGGAATGCTCAAGATCGACCATATCCGCACCATGCTGAAGATGGAGAGGATCAGAAATCTCTGGATTGAAAAATACGGAAAAGATCCGGAAGGGGAGGATGCACAGAAGATGTATGCCATCTTCGAAGAAAAACTCCTGAGCATCCTTCACCTGTATTCCGATCCGAAGCCGGGAGTCGTGGACGTGGTAAACAGGCTGAGACGGAACGGATACAAGATCGGATCCACGACAGGATATAATGACAAGATGATGGAGATCGTGGTCCCGGCCGCAAAGGAAAAAGGGTATGAGCCGGATGTGTGGTTCAGCCCGGACTCCACAGGGCAGAAGGGACGTCCGTATCCGTACATGATCTTCCGGAATATGGAAGCCCTGGATATTAAGAAAGTGCGCCGGGTGCTGAAAGTTGGAGATACGATCTCGGATATCAAAGAAGGGCGAAATGCCGGAGTCTGGTCCGCGGGGATCGTTGTGGGAAGTTCTGAGATGGGACTTTCCCAGGAGGAGTATGAAGCGCTCTCAAAGGAAGAAAAGGATCAGAAATGTGATGAAGTCGCGCAGAAGTTCATCGAGGCAGGCGCTGACAAAGTATTCTACACGATCGAAGACCTGGCGGCATATCTGCTCGGCTGACCCGGCGGTATGCCTGCCCGGCTGCTCCGGCTGCATACTGATCCGCCTGATCCGGCGGCATGGCCGGCAGCTCCGGAAGTGCGGGGATGCAGCGGGAAATATAAAAAAATAAAGATGCATAAAGTGCCGTAAATGCGGGGAAAATACCAAAAAAGCCCGCAGATACGGCATTTTTTGATTTTACATAGATTTAACATAACATTGATTTTACATTTTACATTGCTTTTTTATCATAAATACCGTTGACGGACACAGAGAAGAAAAAGCGGTCCGCAGCGGCGGCAGGAAAGGCCGCGGTACATAATGATCTGATTTGAAAAAGGAGATTATCAAAATGAAAATGAAAAAGTTTATCGCAGTATTGGCAGCAGTTTCAATGGTAGCTGCAATGGCAGCAGGATGCGGCAGCAAGGAGGACACTAAAGCAGAGGGTGACGCAGCAGAAAACAGCGAGGAAGGAAGCTGGGACGCGGCAAACATGATCACAGCTGTGACACGTGAGGAAGGCTCTGGTACAAGAGGCGCTTTCACAGAACTGTTCGGCGTTGTCGATGAGGATGACAACGATATGATCACTCTGGATGCGCAGACGACAAACAGCACATCCGTTATGATGACAACGGTATCTGAGAATGAATACGCGATCGGTTATATCTCACTGGGATCTCTTGATGAGTCTCTTGTAAAGGCTGTGAAGATCGACGGTGTAGATGCGACCGCAGAGAATATCGAGAACGGATCTTACAAAGTATCCAGACCGTTCAATGTAGCGGTAAAACCGGATTCTGCAAATGAAGTTGCGAAAGATTTTATGGCATTCATTATGAGTACAGAAGGTCAGGAAGTTGTTGCAGACGAAGGGTACATCCCGGTATCCGGTGTTGAGGCTTACGCCGGAAGCGCTCCGGCAGGCGACTGCGTGGTAGGCGGATCTTCTTCCGTATCTCCGCTGATGGAGAAACTGATCGAGGCTTACAAAGCTGTAAACGCGAATGCAAATATCGAACTCCAGACTTCTGACTCTACAACAGGTATGACATCCACGATCGAGGGAAGCTATGACATCGGTATGGCGTCCAGAGAGCTGAAAGACGAAGAGGCTGCTGAGCTTGAGGGCACAGTGATCGCAACAGACGGCATCGCAGTGATCGTGAACCAGAACAACCCGACAGACGACCTGACATCAGACCAGGTGAAGAGCATCTACCTTGGCGATGTGACAACATGGGATGCGATCTAAAGTACATGTTCAGCTGACTCTGTGAACGGAGCGCCGGTATATGAACAAAGAAGCTGCGCGGCCGCAGTAAGCGCGGCGGCGCGGCTTTGCGAATGGCGTGTGCTGAACAAAATCACACACAGAGAAATCCATAAAGAAAAAGATTTCCGCATTTAAATATGAGCCGGGAAGATATCAGGAGTATGTCTTCCCGGCTCATCAGGAGGAAAAAATGAAATCAAAAGCATGGACTGAAAAGATCATGCAGGGAGCATTTCTCGTGGCGGCGTGCGCGTCCGTGCTGGCGGTAGCGCTCATCTGCATCTTCCTTTTCGCGAACGGGATCCCTGCAATGAGAGAAATCGGATTTATCAAATTTATCACAGGCGAGATCTGGCGCCCGAACAGCGAACAGTTCGGCATCCTTCCGATGATCGTGGGAAGCCTCTATGTGACGGCAGGCGCGATCATCTTCGGAGTGCCCATCGGGATCCTGACTTCTGTCTTTATGGCAATGTACTGCCCGAAGAAGATCTACAAACCGCTGAAGGCAGCAACTGAGCTCCTTGCCGGCATCCCGTCGGTCATCTACGGATTCTTCGGACTGGTGGTCGTGGTACCTCTGATCCGGGACTTCGGGACGCTGCTGTATAAGGCAAATCTGGTAAAGAATCCGGGGAACGGAAACAGTATCCTGACCGCATCCCTGATCCTGGGCATGATGATCCTTCCGACCATCATCGGGACCACAGAGAGCGCGATGCGCGCGGTGCCGGCTCATTATTATGAGGGCTCGCTCGCACTGGGGGCAACAAAAGAGAGAAGTATTTTCCGTGTCATTATCCCGGCTGCAAAATCAGGTGTGGTGGCAGGGATCGTGCTGGGCATCGGACGTGCCATCGGTGAGACAATGGCAGTCATTATGATCGTCGGAAACCAGGCGCGCCTGACAGGAAGCTGGCTGGAAGGGATCCGTACACTGACCGGAAATATCGTAATTGAGATGGGATACGCGACCGGTCTGCACCGCGAGGCGCTGATCGCGACAGGAGTCGTGCTCTTCGTATTCATCCTCATCATCAACCTGAGCGTGGCATTGTTAAAGAGGGGGGCTGACCATGAGTAATGAAGTGAGCAAACAGGATCAGATGATCAATAAGACAACGATGGGCGATAAATTCAAAACTTATTTAAAGCATCCGGGCTCATTTATCATGATGCTGCTCGTGATGCTGGCATCGGTCATCACATTTGCCGTGCTGATCTTCCTGATCGCCTATATCCTGATCAACGGGCTGCCGCATATTTCGCCGTCCCTTTTCTCGCTGGAGTACAGCTCTGAGAACGCGTCGGTCGTGCCGGCCTTTGTCAACACGATCGTTATGACATTGTTATCGCTGTTGATCGCGGTGCCTTTCGGTATCTTCTCTGCGATCTTCCTCGTGGAGTATGCGAAGAGAGGAAATAAATTCATAGAGGTCATCAGGTTGACCACAGAGACGCTCTCCGGTATTCCGTCTATTGTATACGGTCTCTTCGGTATGCTGTTCTTTGTAAATACCCTGGGGTGGGGCTTCTCCATTCTGGCGGGCGCGTTCACCATCGCGATCATGATCCTTCCGCTGATCATGAGGACCACGGAGGAAGCGCTGAAAGCGGTGCCGGATTCTTACCGCGAGGGAAGCTTCGGCCTGGGCGCAGGCAAGCTGCGCACCGTATTCCGCATCGTCCTTCCGTCGGCGATCCCGGGCGTCCTGGCAGGCGTGATCCTTGCCATCGGCCGTATCGTGGGTGAGACGGCGGCGCTGATGTATACATCAGGAACGGTTGCCCAGATCCCGAACAGTGTCATGGGCTCCGGGCGTACCCTGGCACTCCATATGTATGTCCTTTCAAGCGAGGGGCTTTATATGGACCAGGCATACGCGACAGCAGTCATCCTGCTCGTCCTTGTAGTGGGCATCAATGCACTGTCAAGCGTGATCGCGAGAAAACTTACGAAAGCATAAATGTGAAAAAACTGTGAAAGGGGACGTAGTAAAACTCGATTTGACTACGTCCCGGATTAAAGAGGTAGAGGAAATGTCTAAGATTAGTATCAAGAATCTGGATTTGTATTACGGCGATTTTAAGGCGCTCAAGAATGTGAATCTGGAGATCGAAGCCAACAAGATCACCGCATTTATCGGACCCTCCGGCTGCGGTAAATCAACGCTCCTTAAGTCCATCAACCGTATGAACGACCTGGTGGAAGGCTGCCGCATCGACGGCGAGATCCTCCTTGACGGACAGAATATCTTTAAGGGTATGGATGTAAATATGTTAAGAAAACGTGTGGGCATGGTATTCCAGAAGCCGAATCCCTTCCCCATGAGCATTTATGACAACATCGCATTCGGACCGAGGACACACGGGATCCATTCCAAGGCAAAACTGGACGACATCGTGGAGAAGTCGCTGAGGAACGCGGCAATCTGGGATGAGTGCAAAGACCGCCTTAAGACGAGCGCGCTGGGCATGTCCGGAGGACAGCAGCAGAGGCTCTGTATCGCGAGGGCGCTGGCGGTAGAACCGGAGGTCCTTCTTATGGATGAGCCTACTTCCGCCCTTGACCCGATCTCTACGTCCAAGATCGAAGACCTTGCGATGGAACTGAAAAAAGACTATACTATCGTTATGGTAACGCATAACATGCAGCAGGCTGTCCGTGTGTCGGACAATACTGCGTTCTTCCTTCTGGGAGAGGTCGTAGAGTACAATGATACGGAAAAACTCTTCTCCATACCGGCGGATAAGAGAACAGAAGACTACATCACAGGGAGGTTTGGTTAAATCATGCGTAATAAATTTGATGAACAGCTTCATCTTTTGGATGAGCAGCTTACACATATGGGAGAACTCTGTGAGACTGCGATCGCAAAGGCGACACAGGCGCTGAAAGACGGGAGCGCGGAGCAGGCAAAGATCATTATCACAGAGGACGAGGAGATCGACCAGTCTGAGAAAGATATTGAAAGACTCTGCCTGAAGCTTCTGCTCCAGCAGCAGCCGGTGGCAAAGGATTTAAGAAGGATCTCAGCCGCGCTGAAAATGATCACGGATATGGAGCGTATCGGCGACCAGACCGCGGATATCGCGGAGATCATCCTGTCCTCAAAGAAATGGGCGGCAACTGCGGAGAATATCCAGGTCATCGGCACGATGGCTTCCGAGGTCAGCAAGATGGTGCGGGACAGCGTCACAGCATACGTGAACAGAGACCTGGAGCTTGCCCGCAGCGTAATGAAAGCGGACGATGAGATCGACCTGTACTTTGATGAAGTGAAGGACGAGATGATCAGTTTCATCAAAGAAGAAAAGGGCGAGAACGGCAAGGCGATCTTTGACCTGATCATGGTGACAAAATATCTGGAGCGCATCGGGGACCACGCGACGAACATCGCGGAGTGGGTGGAATTCTCCATCACAGGCGTGCACAAGGACAGCGCGGTCATCCACGAGAGCTGACAGAAGAGAACGCCGGCAGAAGAACAGCCGCACGCCGCAGAATGCGATCAGAAGCGGCTGTGAAAAAGATGAGAATATGAAGACGAAGGAGAACTTGAAACGATGATATATTGCGTGGAAGATGACGACAACATCCGTGAGCTTGTGATATATACTCTGGAGACGACAGGCCTGAAAGCCCGGGGGTTTGCGGAAGGTTCTGCCTTCATGGAGGCTCTGGCGTTTGATACGCCGGAGCTGATCCTGCTTGATATCATGCTCCCCGGAGACGATGGGCTGGTGCTTTTGAAGAAGCTGAAATCCTCTCCTAAGACAAAAGGGATCCCGGTGATCATGGTCACAGCAAAGGGCACAGAGTATGACAAAGTGATCGGCCTGGATTCCGGTGCGGATGACTATGTGACAAAGCCGTTCGGCATGATGGAGCTCGTCTCCAGGATCAAGGCGGTCCTGCGCCGCTCCGGGAAAGTGGAGGACAGGATCGATATGGAATTTTCAGGCGTCCGCATGGACATCAAAAAACATGAAGTCACTGTGGACGGAAAGCAGGTAGCGCTCACCCTCAAAGAATTTGAACTCCTGGAGAAACTGATGCGCAATCAGGGGATCGTCCTGACAAGGGACCAGCTCCTGACAGAGATCTGGGGCTATGATTTTGACGGAGAGACGAGGACCGTGGATGTACATATCCGAACTTTGAGACAGAAGCTGGGCGCAAAAGGAGAGATCATCCAGACTGTCCGCGGCGTAGGATACCGGGTTGGAGGAACCGCATAGTATGGTACAGCAGATTCAGCAGAACATTCAGAAAAAAAGGGAAAAGAAAATTCCCAGGAGCATGAGGCTGAAGATACAGAAGAGCATGATGGCCATTCTCGCAGTGACCTTCGTGCTTTTCTATGTTATCCTGTCCGTGATCCTCTATAACCAGAACCTTTCCGTCCTGCGGGCAGAAGTGAGGCAGGAGGCGAAATACATCTGCACGGCGGTCAATATTTCCGGGACAGAATACCTGGAGCAGATGGTCAATATAGATGAATCCACCCGCGTAACCCGCATCGACGCAGACGGCAGTGTGCTCTACGACTCCCGGCGCGACGCGGATACCCTTGACAATCACAGCGGGAGAGAAGAAGTACGGGAAGCGGTAAAAAACGGGGAAGGCGAAGATGTGCGGCGCTCTGTGACCGTGGAGAAAGATCTGTATTACTATGCGATGCTCCTGGATGACGGGAGCGTGCTGCGCGTATCCAGGGAAGTAGACAGCCTTGCCAGCACGGCCCTGGCCATGCTCCCGGTGATCGGGGGGCTTGCTGTCCTGGTAACCATTTTTGCCATGCTGCTCGCAAAATGGCAGACAGCCCGCCTCATCAAGCCGATCAATGAGCTGGACCTGGAGCACCCGCTTGACAATGATGTCTATACAGAATTAAGCCCCCTCCTTACAGCGATGGACAGACAGAACAAGGAGAAAGAAGCGGTCTCCAATATGAGGAAAGAGTTTTCCGCAAATGTATCCCATGAGCTCAAGACTCCCCTGACCTCGATCTCGGGCTATGCGGAGATCATGAAAAACGGCATGGTGCGCCCGGCGGACATCCCGGTATTTTCGGAGCGCATCTACAAGGAAGCGCGCCGTCTGATCACTCTTGTGGAGGACATCATCAAGCTGTCCAAGCTGGATGAGGAATCTGTGGAACTGGAGAAACAGGAGGTAGACCTCTACGACCTGACCAGAGAGATCATCAGCCGGCTGGCTCCCCAGGCGTCCCAGAAAAACGTGCGCATGGAGCTGACCGGGGAGCCCGTGAAGTATACCGGCATCCGGCAGATCCTTGATGAGATGGTGTACAATGTATGTGAAAATGCGATCAAATACAATAACGACGGCGGAAGGGTCACTGTCTGGGTCGGCAATACCCTGGAGGGTCCTAAGATCAGCGTCACGGATACAGGTATCGGCATCCCGGCGGAGCACCACGAACGTATCTTCGAACGGTTCTACCGGGTGGATAAGAGCCATTCCAAAGAACGCGGCGGGACCGGGCTGGGGCTGTCCATCGTCAAGCACGGGGCACTGCTGCACGGAGCAAAAGTCAGCGTAGAGAGCGCGCCCGGGAAAGGGACGAAGATCGAGATGCAGTTTTAAATCTGGATTTGTGGGGGAGCCTTCCTTCAAATATACCGTCCGAAAACCGTCGGTTTGATGAGAGACGGTTTCGCGGCGGACGGGGATATGGCTCAGGTTCCGGTTCCGTAATCTGGGAAAGACGTAAAAGGGAGAAAGCATGGCTAAAAGCAATTGTCCGGCGGAAGATTCGGCTCTGCCTCAGGCATCCGCCGGACAATTAACGCCACGCTTTCTCCCTTTAAGTCTTTCCGGCAGATTACTCCAAGTCACCGTCGCCATATCCCCGTCCGCCGCGAAAGGCGCATCAAAGGGG
>DWUV01000055.1 GCA_019120595.1 Candidatus Mediterraneibacter tabaqchaliae
CGACGCTGTGCCTAGACAGATGATCGTCCACGACATAACCCGGCTTATCGTCTTGCTTAACACAGTATTTTTTTTGGAGGCATGAAAAATGGGAATGAAGATAAATGCAGAGCTGCCGCTCCCGGCGGATCTCAAGGCGGAGTACCCGCTCCCAAAAGAGATCCTGGAGATCAAGAAAAAAAGAGATCAGGAAATCCGGGACATTTTCACCGGTAAGTCCGATAAGTTCATTGTGATCGTAGGACCCTGCTCCGCGGACAATGAAGATTCTGTCTGCGAGTATGTAAACCGCCTTGCGGGAGTCAATGAGAAGGTTTCCGACCGTCTCATGATCATCCCGAGGATCTACACGAACAAGCCCCGCACGACCGGTGAAGGATATAAAGGAATGCTCCACCAGCCGGAGCCGGATCAGGCTCCCGACCTGCTGGCGGGGATCATAGCCATAAGAAAGCTGCACACAAGAGCGATCAGGGAGAGCGGCCTTACAGCCGCGGATGAGATGCTCTATCCTGAGAACAGAAGCTACCTGGATGATATCCTTTCCTATGAGGCGATCGGCGCCCGCTCTGTCGAGAACCAGCAGCACCGTCTTACCGCAAGCGGCATGGATATCCCGGTGGGGATGAAAAACCCGACCAGCGGGGATTTCTCAGTGATGCTCAATTCCGTCGTGGCAGCGCAGAGTTCACATACCTTTATCTACAGGGGAATGGATGTGACTACAGGCGGAAATGACCTGGCTCATGTGATCTTAAGGGGCGGAGTAGACAAATATGGCACGTGCATTCCGAACTATCATTATGAGGATCTGGTCCGTCTCCTTGACATGTATCAGAAGCGGGAGCTGAAAAACCCTGCGGCTGTCGTGGATGCAAATCATTCCAACTCGAATAAACAGTTCAGGGAACAGATCCGCATCGTGAGCGAGGTACTCCACAGCCGGAAATATAATCCGGAGCTGAAGACTCTGATCAAAGGTGTTATGATCGAGAGCTACCTTGAGGAAGGATGCCAGAAGATCGATGAGAACAGAGTGTATGGGAAGTCGATCACTGACCCGTGCCTCGGCTGGGCGGACACGGAGAGACTTCTGTTAAAAATAGCGGAAGAGTGCTGAGAAAATGCTGAGTAAAAAGAGAAACCATACAGGCAGATAGAATAGTTTATTCCCTGCCTGTATGGTTTTCTTTTTTTATCTGTGAGCGGGCTTATCTGTGCCTGCGGTATTTCTCTTCGCAGTATTTGCAGCGGTAGATCTGGTTCTCCTCATCCGTGAGGACAAAGATATGATCCAGTTCCTGCTCGATGGAAGTGATGCATCTCGGGTTCTTGCATTTGATCACATTGCGGATCTCTTTCGGGAGAGAGAGAGGTTTCTTAGAGATGATCTCTCCGTCCTCGATGATATTCACAGTGATATTGTGATCAATGAAACCGAGGATATCCAGGTCCATAAAATCAATGGGGCATTCGATCTTCATGATGTCTTTTTTTCCCATTTTGCTGCTCTTCGCATTTTTGATGATCGCCACGCAGCAGTCCAGCTTGTCGAGGTGGAGATATTTGTAGATCTCCATGCTCTTGCCTGCCTCGATATGATCCAGTACAAAGCCTTCAGTAATACGTCCCACGTTCAGTGTGTTTTTTACCATGATCTTAATCCTTTCTATACAATTACAATATTAGTCAACGTGGATATACAGGAGAGTCAGGATCAGCGCCATGCGGACATAGACCCCGTACTGTACCTGGCGGAAATATGCGGCGCGGGGGTCATCGTCGACCTCCACGGAAATCTCATTTACCCTGGGAAGGGGATGGAGCACGTACATATCCTTTGGGGCAAGTTTCATTTTTGCCTTGTCCAGGATGTAAAAATCCTTCATCCTCACATAATCGTCCTCATTGAAGAAGCGTTCCTTCTGGACTCTGGTCATGTACAGGATGTCCAGGTTCGGCATAGCGTCTTCCAGACGGACGACCTCCTCGTAAGGGATCTGCTTTTTGTCCAGGACGTCATGACGGATGTACTCCGGGAGACGGAGCTCCTCCGGCGAGATCAGGATAAAACGGATGCCCTCATATCTGACCAGTGCATTGATCAGAGAGTGGACCGTACGGCCGAATTTCAGGTCACCGCACAGGCCGATCGTCATATTGCCCAGACGGCCTTTCAGATTGCGGATCGTCAGCAGGTCAGTCAGTGTCTGGGTCGGATGCTGGTGTCCTCCGTCTCCGGCGTTGATGACCGGGATGGAAGAGTGCTGGCATGCGACCATGGGCGCGCCTTCTTTCGGATGTCTCATTGCACAGATATCCGCGTAGCATGAGATCGTGCGGATCGTGTCAGACACGCTCTCTCCCTTTGCCGCAGAGCTGGAGTCTGCGGAAGAAAATCCCATAATGCTGCCGCCGAGATTCAGCATGGCCGCCTCATGGCTTAACCGGGTGCGGGTGCTTGGCTCGTAGAAAAGAGTGGCAAGTTTTTTTCCATCGCACGCATGTGCGTATTTCTCGCGGTGCGCCTCGATATCCTGGGCGAGATCCAGCAGTTTATCAAGCTCCTCCACTGAAAAATCCAGCGGGCTCATCAAATGTCTCATAAATAACCTCCTTAATTGCGGGATGGGCCTTCCATCCCAAGACATACAGGAAGCGCAGTCATCTGCGCTTTTTGTTTATCTGTATTGAAGTAACTGTTCTACGGTTTTGCGCTTCGGCGCTTCCGGTTCGATGTCAGGGTACCCGAGGGCGATCAATGCCCCAAGTTCCCGGTCTTCCGGGATGCCGAGCAGTTCTGAGATTCCGTCCTCATCGAAAACACCCATGATGACAGTCCCCAGCCCTTTGTCCCATGCCGAAAGGCAGAAGGTCTGGCAGGCCACGCCGATATCAAACATCTGCCAGCGGTCTTCCTTTTTCGTCATGAAAGAACCGTCCCGTTCAAAGCCGCAGCGGCCTTTGATAAAGGTGACAGCGATCAGCACGGGAGCCTGGCGGATGATCCTTGAATTGTAATCCGGGGTAAACTGATCCGCGATCTCGGAAAGGACAGTACGGTCCTCAACAGCGATATAGCGGGTGATCTGAGTATTTTTCCATGAGGGAGAGTAAGATGCCGATGATACGACAGAATCAATAATAGAATGGTCAACAGGATCCGGTTTAAATTTTCGTATGCTCCTGCGCGTTTTAATGCACTCTGTTACGTTCATAGATATACCTCCCTGAATTCTCCACCTAATCATATAATAAAACGGGTCGATTTTCAACCGGATTTCAAAGATCAAAAATCTTTTTCTTTGTCCCGAAAAGTGGATTTTGCCTGAAAAATGTAATATAATGGGCGGTAAGTGTTAAAAACCGGGATGAAAACAGGAAATATCATCCGGGGATACATGAGAAGGGAGATATACGGAAATGGCATCACTGGAAGAACTCAGAGAGAGGCTGGATGAGATCGACGGCCAGCTCGTGGACCTCTACGAAAAACGGATGAAGGTCTGCGAGGAAGTCGGTGAATATAAAGTAAAAGCAGGGCGAAAGGTTTTTGACCGGCAGAGAGAGAAAGAAAAACTGGCGGACGTGGCCTCAAGAGTGACAGGGGATTTCAATAAAAAGGGGATACAGGAACTCTATCAGCAGCTTATGTCCATGAGCAGGAAACTGCAGTACCAGCAGCTCGTGGAGGCAGGAGCGCTGGGGCGTCTCCCCTTTATCCGGATCGACGACCTGGACAAAAAAAGCGCCCGCGTTGTATTCCAGGGAACGGAAGGCGCGTACGGACAGGCGGCGATGCAGCAGTTTTTCGGCGAGGATGTAAACAGCTTCCATGTGCGCACATTCAGGGACGCGATGGAAGCGATCGAAGAGGGGGCGGCTGACTATGCGGTCCTTCCGATCGAAAACTCCACAGCAGGACCGGTCATCGAGATGTACGACCTGCTGGATGAATTCGAAAATTATATCGTGGCGGAGACCATCCTTCCGATCGTGCATACTCTTTCCGGTCTTCCCGGGACAAAGCTTGCTGACATCCAGAGGGTATATTCAAAGACAGAAGCGCTGATGCAGACGTCACGTTTTCTGGACGACCATTCGGACTGGCAGAGGATCAGCGTGGTGAATACCGCGATCGCGGCAAAGAAGGTACTCAAAGAACAGGACATTTCCCAGGCGGCTGTGTGCAGCGCTTATGCGGCAAAGGTGCACGGACTGGAAGTGCTGGTGGACGGGATCAATAATGATGCGGATAATTCTACCCGCTTTATCGTGGTCACGAATCAGAAAGTGTTCCTGAAGGATGCTTCAAAGATCAGCATCCGGTTTGAACTGCCGCATCAGAGCGGTTCTCTGTACAGGATCCTCTCACATTTTATTTACAATGACCTGAATATGTCCAAGATCGAGTCTCGACCCATCAAAGGAAGACCATGGGAATATTGCTTTTTCGTGGATTTTGAGGGCAATCTCGAAGAGGCGGCAGTGAAGAACGCGATACGCGGACTGAGAGAGGAAGCGCAGAATCTGAAAATTTTGGGGAATTACTAAAAAGACCGGTCAGTGTGTAGTGGGAAAGGAAGAGATAACATGCGTACAAATGAACTGATGCTGTATAAAAATATGGATTATGGCGACCTTCTGAAAGATATGACATTTCTTATGGATAATCACGGGAATGATCATTACAACAGGGAAGACTTGAGAAGCCTTCTCTTCGAATGTATCAACAGCCTTCTGGAATTGTCTGTAAGCCATGGGTTTGAGGGGAATCTCTGGCATACTTATCTTACCTTTCTTCTTGTCAATGATGAGAATGCTTACAGCACTTCCTGCGAGATCATCGGAGACACAGAGGGGAGCATCAATGAGGTCGCGCTCCATGATTTTGAGATTTTCAAAGAATTGTTCGACTATGATTTTTCTGCAATGGAAAAGGATCTCGGGGCGGGCTGCATGCAGATCCTCATGGATTATAAAAACGGCAGAAGAAGCGGAAAAATCTTCAACCGGCGCATCCGGGACCGTATCTGCCATCTGGCGGAAGGGCTGGGCAGCGCATCAGACGCCTCCGATTTTCAGCGGAAAATGACACAGTTTTATAAGGAGTTCGGTGTAGGCAAGCTTGGCCTGCACAAGGCGTTCCGCATCGAACACCCTGAGGGCGGCAGGATGGAGATCGTACCGATCACAAATATCGCCCATGTCCATCTGGATGACCTGGTCGGTTATGAGATCGCAAAGAAAAAACTGATCGACAACACAGAAGCATTCGTGCAGGGGCGCAGGGCGAATAACTGCCTGCTGTTCGGCGACGCGGGCACCGGGAAATCCTCATCCATCAAAGCCATCCTGAACCAGTATTATGAGCAGGGACTCAGGATGATCGAGGTGTACAAACATCAGTTTAAGGATCTGAATGAAGTGATCGCCCAGATCAAAAACCGCAATTATAAATTCATTATCTATATGGACGACCTTTCTTTCGAAGAATTTGAGATCGAGTACAAATATCTCAAGGCCGTGATCGAAGGCGGGCTGGAACGCAAGCCGGAAAACGTGCTGATCTACGCTACGTCCAACCGCAGGCACCTGATCCGGGAGACATTCCGGGATAAAGCGGACCGGGATGAAGAGCTGCACACCAATGACACAGTCCAGGAAAAACTGTCTCTCGTGGCCCGGTTTGGCGTGACGATCTATTTCGGCTCGCCGGATAAAAAGGAATTCCAGGAGATCGTACGGGTACTGGCAAAGAAGGGCGGCATTGACATGCCGGAAGATGAACTGCTGCTGGAAGCAAACAAGTGGGAGCTGTCCCACGGAGGACTGTCCGGGCGGACAGCGCAGCAATTTGTAGATTACCTGATGGGGAAATCTGGATTTGCGGGGGAGCCGTTCTGTTGACGAAACGTCCGAAAACCGCCGGTTTGATGCAGGACGTTTTCGCGGCGGACGGGGATATGGCTCAGGTTCCGGTTCCGTAATCTGGGAAAGACGTAAAAAGAATGGGATACGGCTAAGGACAATTTCAAAGCGGAAGATTCGCCTGCGGCTCAGGCATCCGCTT
>DWUV01000056.1 GCA_019120595.1 Candidatus Mediterraneibacter tabaqchaliae
GTCTTCATGTCCTCGGTATTGACTGTCAGGAATTCCTGGTCTGTCCCGGCGTAGACGTTCTCGCCTCCTGCCAGTTCCACCAGGCTTCCCACATAAGAATTTTCCGTGGCTATGATATAGCTGCCGGGCAGCCCCATGAGGATCAGCACTTTGGGCGCTTCTTTCCCCTCATTGGTATCCTTGTAATCTTCATAAAATTCTGTGAACTCATCCACCATGGCCTGCGCCTGCTCTTCCCTTCCGAAGATCTCCCCCAGTTCCTGAATGGAGCGGTACATACCCTGGACACTCCGCAGGTTTAAAAATGCCCAGTCCGTATCGATGGCTTCGTATTTGGGCTGCAGGTCGGCCTGGAGGGTGGCAGGGCTTAAGATCCAGTCCGGATCCAGGGACGCCACGATCTCCATATCGGGGGCCATGGCGGTCCCCACCTCTTCCGCTTCTGCATACCGCTCGGGCAGTTCCGAGATGGAACTGGAGCACACACCCACCAGGTCCAGTTCCAGCCGGTCACAGATTTCAGCCGTGGAAGGGGAGGTGGCAATGATCCTGGGCTCATCTTCCATCCCCTGCACTTTTGCCTTTGCCGCTTCTACAGCGGCTTTCTCCTCCGGGTCCGTGATCTCCAGCATGGTCTCCACACTCTCAGGCTGAGAAGAAGCGCCGCTGTCCGCTGTTCCTTCTCCCGTATCCCCGCCGCTCTGGTCCACACACCCTGCAAGCAGACTGCAGGAGAGAGCCGCGCAGACGGCCAGGGCCGGGAGCTTCTTTTTTCCTTTGATCCAGTTATGCTTCATCATCATCGTAACCTCCGCCCCAGCGTTTCCAGTTCTTCCGGAAGAAATAGACGATCACCGCCGCTGTCCCCATCAGGATCAGCCCGGAGACTGTGACTGCCACTCCGATGGCAAATGCGCTGCTCCCGCCGGAACTTCCCGTCTCTTCCGCCTCTTCGGATGCGTCTGCTCCCGTTGACAGGCTTAATCCCTGAGCGTCATTTAACTCTGTATCGGTAGAGGCCGCCGGCTGGGCTGCTTTGTCAATGGAGCTGGACAGTGCAGGCGCTTCCGTACTGCTGTCTCCGGCCTCCGTATCTGAAGAGCCGGAGACTGATGACCCGGACCCGCTCTGGAGAGAAGAACCGGACAGGCTGGCATTGCCGCTTCCGGTACTCGTGCTGCCGGAGCCGCTCGACCCGCTTTCTGTGCCTGTGCTCCCCGAGCCGTTTGTTGTCGCTGTCCCGCCGCTTCCGGAAGACGCTGTTACGATCGTGGCATTCATGTCCGTACTATTTCCCGCAGTATAGTCGCTTGGATACAGATAAAAGATCACATCGCGCCCCATGGGATCGACATACATGGAAACCCTGACTACACAGTTTTCACTGGGCACCTGTATACAGATATCTGCGGTCGTCCCGTTCCCGTCCGTTCCGCTGCCGGTCACCCCGGCTGCCGGGGCCGACCATCCGGAATCCCCCACATTCTGCACCCAGAAGCTGTGTCCGGACGTCTGGTCCATCAGGCTGAACCGGACTGTCAGATAATATTCCCCGCTGTCCGTCAGTTCCAGTATCCCCGTCGGATATACGACTCCATCCACCATGCCCTGTCCCGTCGCGTAGGACGCTTCGCCGCCGGAGTCTTCGATCACGCCGGTAACCGGATGGACATAGCAGGGGTGAACCGCGCAGGTATAGACATTGCCCGACGCCGCCTCTGCCGGCACTGCCGCTGTCCACACGCCGGCCAGTATCACCATCACCGCCGCCAGAAATCCCGCACATTTTTTTATTATTCTTTTCATTCTTTTCACCTGTTTCCCCATCACTGTTTCCGGTCTTTTTGTCCCATATTCCTGCGGCCGATAACAATTTTCACCATACCGGTCACAAGGCAGACGCATCCTGATGCCAGGACCAGGCTCCATAACCCGGCAGAAGAAGAGCTGTCTCCTGTTTTTACGCCGGAGCCGGACTGCAGGCTGTTTCCCCCAAGGGAACTGTTCCCCAGGGTTCCGCTTCCGGACAGTCCGCCGCCCAGGCTGCTTCCGCCCGGCAGTGTGTTTCCGCCCAGTCCGGTCCCGCCATTCAGGCCGCCTGTGCCGGAACCGTTATCCTCACTTCCCGGATCATCCTCATCGGAAAACGCAGGATCATCTTCCTCCGCCGTCTTCAGCGAAGCCCAGTCAAGAGCCAAATACACAGACTGGTCGCCCAGCCCTTCACTGATTGAATCCATCACCGGGACAGATACCCGCAGCGGGACAAATCCGTCCTCCAGCGCCTCGGGGATCAGTTCAAACGTAACCAGATCCGGATAGTCGGTACCATATTTATCACGGATCCGGTTTCCGTCCGCATCCGTCTGATAAGATTCCACAACAGCTTCCCCGAGCTCCCCCTGGGGATAGCCGTACTGGTCTTCCGTATACCCGCTGAGGAAATACTGCAGTCCGCCGAGATATCCGAGCCTTCCGCTGATATTCATCCCCTTCATATTCAGGGTAAGCGAATAAACACCGTCTTTTACGGTCAGCTTCACCGTATGGCTGATGGCGTTATCCGCCATGGAAAGCGTTGATTTATCCACTTTTACCATCTTTCCCGTGACCGAATAAACTCCGTCTTCCAGATCGCGGATATCCGTTTCCCCCGGACTGTCCGGATCTTCTTCCCCGCCCGGATCTGTACTTTCCCCGCTGCAGGTAATGGCAAATGTCGTAACCCCCGTATAATTCCCGGGCGCTGCTTCTGCCACATCTTTTCCCCGAATGAGGATCGTTCCCTTCAGCACGGCTTCTTCCTCTGTATCCGCCGTATTCCCTGTTCCGTCTCCCTGTACGGTCTGTGTGCCGAAATCATTGGAAAACGGAAGCTCCTCTTTCCCGCTGTAGAGGGTGCCGCCATCCGGCGCGCTCACTGTAACGGTTTCGCCCGGGTCTCCCCTCGATACCCGGATCTCATAAGGCTGTATATTATCTTCCGTCTGCTTCAATCCTCCCAGCGCAAGAGACGAGGGGATCTCCACCGTGCCGCACGGTCCGGATACCTGATCCGGGACATTTGCCGAGATATCCATGGACTGCTCCCCGCCCTCGCCGGCGCTGTGCTCTGTCAGCGTATCCCAGTATACGGTCACGATCGTCTTTACACTGAACTGCCCGTTTTCAAAATGGATACCGCTGATCTCGCCGTTCAGTCCGCTCATCGCAGGCACATAGATGCGGGTATTGTTGTAATAATACCGGCTCAGGCCGGTAAGCGGAAACGTCACGTCCGTCACGACCGTATAATCTCCGCGTTCTTCCGTCTTATATGTCACGCCTTCCATGGAAAGCACATCCGACGGGTCATTGTTTCTGTAATAACCGTTAAACCCAAGGATGTACATCGGTTCCTGTTCCGTCCCGGAAACCATGGTGTAAGAAAGGCTCATCTGCCCGTCTTCGCTGACCGTCAGCACCGCCTTTGCCGTCTCCGTCTGCACCAGGCTGTGGTCTACCACGTCGCTGCGCACTGCCACTGTCACGTCATATGTCCCGGGCTCCTGCGTCTCGTCCGGGACGTCCCCTGCGTTTTCCTCCGCCAGTTCAAGCCCCAGCGCGTCCGCCACTGCTTCCTTGATGCCATTGGAGGAATACGTCGCGCTTGTCACTGCATCCAGTTCCCGTATCCCCTCTGCGTCATCATCTGCCAGTCCGAAGAATTTCTCCACAATGCCGTCAATGGCGGTCTGAAGCTTTCCTTTATTCACCTCTGCATATGTCCCGCCGAAATTGCCGCCCGTGATCTTCACATCCGTGATCTTTCCGTCCGCAACAGTCACTTCCGCATCAATGTCGTATTCGCCGAACTGATCGATATGGTAGGTTCCGTTTTTTATATAGGATCCGCTCTTTGCCGCTGCGTCCCCCGCAGCCGCTCCCTGTACCGACAGTACCGGAGCTGTCGCCGGCAGCGCCAGCAGTCCCGCCAGGGCAAAAGCCGCCCATCTCTTCCTGCTTCTTTTTCTTCTCATTCTCTCCTCCGTCCGAAGCTGTCCGCTTTTGAAAAACAGGGATCCCCGCAGCCTGCCGCCCGAGGATCCCTGTATCTTATCGCTGACGTTTTTTTAATCTGCCGCGTATGAAATCGTGAACGTTGTTGTGCCTGTGTAGTTGCCCGCTGCGGCCGCAGCCACATCCTCAGCAGTAACCGTAAGCTGCCCGCTCAGTTTTGTGCCTGCTGTATCTTCCGTCACTTTCTGGCTTCCGAAACTGTTCGCGAACGCCAGCGTGCTGCCGCCGTTTGACAGGCTGCCGCTTTCCGGAGCAGATATCGTCAGCGTGCCGTCCAGATTTTCAGCCTTGACGTCCACGGGATACGTTGAGACATTATTCCTCTCTGCGCTCAGAGTTCCCATTTCCACGGACGACGGAACCGTCACCGTATACTCCGGCTCCGAGATCACTTCTTCCACATCCGCGGTGATCTGCATATCCTGTGTATTCTGTGCATCTTCTCCCGGCTCCTGCGCGCCTCCCTCTGCCTGCAGGTCTGTAACGCTTACGAAGAAATTCTGCGTCATGTTCATGAACACATTTACATAAGCGCTTGCCGATACAGTTCCCGCTTCCAGGTCATCCAGCACATCGCGGGGAAGTTCTACAGTGAGCACCTGCGTGGGGAGGCTGTCGCCCGCGCTGATGCCAAAGAGAGCCGCATCTGTGTCAAATTCTTTCTCCGGTTTTGTCGTGATGTCTGACTCAGCCGTATATTCCGTGCCGTCTACCGTGAATACCACATCTTTAATGGTTCCGTCCGCGCCCTGATCCGCAAATGCCGGAATCGGATAAGCCACGTAGAATGTAAGCTCCGCTGTGTCCGCCGTCAGCTCGATCTCTGCCTCATGCACAAAGATCGGATCGCACATGCTTGTATTTCCCGACCCGTTTGCATTCAGGAAATGAATCTCTCCTGTGTAGCTGCCGTTTGCCGGCTCCGCAGCGAATGCGGTGCCGCACATCATCGTGGTCATCATGGCCGCTGCAAGAGCGCCTGATAAAACTTTTCTGAATCTCATAATGATTCTCCCTCCTGTTGATGATTTTTCTTTATGTTAAGCGCCTCCGCGCTGTAACATCCTTTCCCGCCGCCGGCCGTTCTCCCGTATGAAATGCTTTTTCCCCGCCGCCGGTCTTTCCCCATCCGGGCTGTCACCTTACCACAAGCGTACAGTTGACCTCCGCGCCGTTTTGCGGAGCCATCTCTTCATCCGCCGTAAATGTGGCGTACTGTACGGTAAGCGGATACTCGCCTGCTTCCATCTCTTTCTCCAGAGTGATCTCATACAGGCTCTGACCGGGTTTGATCAGATCAGAAGAATAGATCGTCTCATCTGTCTCCGGCAGGTAAAACGAGATCTGGAAATAAACCTGGTTTTCCTCCGGATTCGTCAGCTCCACCGACACATCCTTTGTGCCTGCCGGGATCTCGATCGACTTATACCCAGGGATCTGTATCCCCCTTCCCACAGAGGCTTCCTCCCCTTCGTTCTCCGGTCTTTCCTGGTCTTCTTCAAACACTGCGTCATAATTGGTGACTTCTTTCGGTCTGACAGCCGCCCATATCACCACCGCTGCCGCAAAGACCAGCACAAGTGCTGCTATAGCGATTTTTTTCTTCTTCTCCATGATAAACAGCTCCGTTCCTGTCAGTTTTGGTTAGTTCTAACTAACCTTTGCCTCAAAAATTAACTCACATGATTTTTGTTTAAATCAATGTGAGTTAGTTTTTTCTAACCGCTAAAATGTTATCATGGATTTCCATATTCTGTCAATCTGCGTTATCGGTTGTTTTTTCTCAATATTCCGGCTTTGTCAGGTGTGAACGGTTACCCGGCTTTTCGTCTGACAATCCGGACCGGGTGATCCGCCCATGCGGGATCAGCACGGCCCTCCAGGGTAAATGATCCTCGATATTTTCTTTCCATTACTCAGATAGCCATGCTGCCTGGCGCCCTCCCGGACGATCTGATCCAGCTTCTCCTGAGGCAGCCGGAAGACAGTATCATCCTCCAGGATGATCTCGCATCCGCTCCGGTCTGTACATTCTTCCCCGCATTCGACCCGGTACATATTCTTCCGGCTGATCGCGCCGATCTCTTCCAGCGCATTGATCATCCGATAGACCGTCGCTGCGCCGATCTTTTTGTCCTCCTGTGACGCCTTATAAAAGATCTCTTTGCAGCTTGCGCAGTCGTTCTCAAGGATAATGTCGATCAGGATCCTTCTCTGCCTGGTGATCCGGCATCCGTTTTCTTTTAATCTCTCAATGATCTCGTCTTTCCTGCTCACCGTATATTCCCGCCTTATGCCCATGAAATGCTGACGGCCTCAAAGCCCGCCTTTTCTACCGCCTCTTTCAGCTCAGCCTCGTCCACCGCACGGTCATAAGAAACCTCCGCGCTGCCGTCTTTGAGGCTTACCCTGGCGGAAACTCCTTCTATGGCGTTGAGCGCACTGGTCACGCTGTTGACGCAGTTCTGGCAGTGCATGCCTGAGATACGGATCGTGCATCGCCCGACCACCGGACCGTCAAGCTTTTTCTTTTTCGGCTTTTTCGGTTTCACACTGCCGGAACCACCGCCGCAGCATGCCCCCTCGCCTTTGAAATGTTTGATCGACCCTTTCAGCGCAAAGATCAAAAATACTACGATCACAAGTATAATGACCGCATCCGTCATAACAATCCCTCCGTCCGTTTCTCTGCATTACCGCATTCTCACGAATTGATAATTTGTATCATTTATTCATAAATTAGTATATACTAACCAAAATTAGATATCAATAACTTATTGCGGGATTTTATTGATATTTTTTCTTATTTAAGACCTGCTCTTTTGCTTCCAGCCAAGCAAAAATGCAGAATTGACAATTACGATGACTGATCCGGCGTTATGGACCAGCGCCCCGACAACCGGGTTCAGCACTCCTGTGACCGCAAGAATGATAGCGATAAAATTCAGTGTCATGGAAAATGTGAGGTTGCATTTGATCGTAAGCATCATCCTCTTTGCCAGAAGGAGCAGGTGAGGAAGCTCGCTGATCTTATCGTTGATCAGGGCGATATCCGCCGCATCGACCGCGATATCGCTTCCGATCCCGCCCATGGCGATCCCCACGCAGGCTTTCTTCAAAGCGGGGGCGTCATTGATCCCATCTCCGATCATGCAGACCATTTCCCCGCTGTTCTGGAACTCCTCGATATACCGCAGCTTATCCTCCGGCAGACAATTTGCGCAGACCTCATGGATCCCCAGTTTTCCTGCCATATATCCCGCTGCTTTCTCGTTGTCTCCTGTCAGCAGTACAGGGGTAACTCCGGTATCCCGGATGCGCTCAGCCGTGTCAGGCGCATCCTGCCGCAGCGTATCTGACAGGGCGATGAATCCGACGGCTGTCTTCGAGACCGCGACATAGGTTACCGTGCTTCCGGTCTCCAGATAAACAGCCGCTGCAGTCCTCATATCATCCGGCAGCGTGATCTGATCTGCCAGGAGCAGCTCCGGATTTCCGGCAAGGATCTCATATCCTCCCGCCTCTGCCGACACTCCCTGTCCCGGGATCATCTGAAACCGGGACAGTGCCGGCAGCTCGTTGGAATATTGGTTTTTATAGCTTTCCACGATCGCTTTCCCCAGCGGATGCTCCGAGCGCTGTTCCGCACAGGCTGTAAGACGGAAAAGATCCTCGTCAGTCCACTCCTCGCTGAAGCTTTTTACCGCGGTCACCCTCGGCGTTCCGTAAGTGAGGGTTCCCGTCTTATCAAATGTGATCCTCGCTACAGACGCCAGCCGCTCCAGGGCGTCTCCCTCCCTTACCAGGAAACCGTGTTTTGTCGCGTTCCCGATTGCGGCCATGATCGCCGTGGGCGTGGCAAGGACGAGTGCGCACGGGCAGAAAACTACGAGGATCGTTACCGCACGGATGATCTCCCCGCTGATGAGCCATGTCAGTCCCGCCGCGCTCAGAGCGATCACTACGATCCACGTTGCCCAGCGGTCCGCAAGCCCGACAATTTTCGCTTTGCCGGCGTCAACCGACTGGACCAGCCTGATCATGCGCTGGATCGAGCTGTCGCAGCCCACTTTTTCCGCTCTCATATCAAAGGAGCCGAACTGGTTGACGGTTCCGCTGGAAACAGTGTCTCCTGCTTCCTTATCTACCGGAAGGGATTCGCCTGTCATGACCGCCTGATCAACAGAAGTCTGGCCGGATAAGATAATCCCGTCAACAGGGATCGTCTCACCTGGCAGCACTCTCAGCACATCATTGATCTGTACCTGCTCAGCCGGGATGATCTCCTCTTTCCCATCCGAGATCCGGCGCGCCGTCCGGGGCGTCAGATGGACCAGCTTCTCGATCCCTGCCCTTGCCTTCGCCACGGTCAGATCTTCCAAAAGCGCTCCGAGCTGCATGATAAATGCAACCTCTCCGGCAGCAAAGATCTCTCCGATGATAACGGAGGCGATCAGCGCAAGGGAAACAAGGACGTCCGCCTTAATATCAAATCTCGTAACAAGTCCGATGACCGCTTCCAGAATGATCGGGATCCCGCACAGGATGATTGCGATCCACGCCGGGTTTATATGAAATAATCCAACGTCCAAAAGGCTGGCAAGCAGTGCGATCCCTGATAGGATCAGGCAGGTCACGTCTTTTTTTACTCCTCCCCATTCCAGAAAGTTTTCCAGTGTTTTCAATATATATCCCTCCTTCGTATACCCATATGGGTATATGTATATTATACGTATAGGGGTATTGGTTGTCAATGAGATAAAAGAAAAACCAGCCTGACTGTTATGGCTGGCTTTCATCTGATATTCAGTTCATATTCGCAAAGCGCTCTACTGCTTTCGTGAAATTCGCGATCGTCTGGTCAGCGTCGCCGTGCTCGATCCCGTCCCTGACACAGTGTTTGATATGACCTTCCAAAACAACCTGTCCTGCTTTGTGGAGCGCGGACTTTGCCGCATTGATCTGCGCGAGGATATCTTCACAGGGAATGTCTTCATCGATCATGCGGTCAATGGCCTGCACCTGTCCGATGATTTTCTTCAGCCGGCGGTGGAGATTGTCTGAGTCCATACATTGTTTCATATTCTGCCTCCTTTATACCATTAGGGGTATCTGTATGGCATATTATCGGACAAAAAAATTCTCCTGTCAAGCGCTTTATCAAATGGCTGCTGTTCCGATAGCCCTGGCTCTCACTGGAAAATCACAGGATTTATCTCCACACTCTTTTCCTTAGTTACCAGCGTTCTGAAAGTAAAAAATCTGACAGATGCACGATCCGGATACCATTCTCAATTCCAACATCCATACCGTTTGTCGTCACCACGTATTTCGGATAGTGGTCCGGTATTTCCATTAAGTTTCCAATTTCCCGGTCTGAATTTTCAGGGAGCTGTACACAGACCTGGACATAGACCTTTTCATCCCGCCGTTCGCCAATAAAATCTATTTCTTTGGCTGCATTCTTTCCTATATACACTCCATAGCCGCGCCGCTTCATTTCCAAAAACACAATGTTCTCAATAGCGCCGTCCAGCATCTTTCGGTTGTAACCCAAAAGGCAGTATTTCAGGGCAACATCCGCAAGGTAGTATTTTTCCTGTGTCTTCAGAATGCTTTTCCCCTGGATATCATAGCGATGGCAGGGATACACGATAAACGCCTGCTCCAGCCAGCGCAGATAATTATAAATGGACTCTACAGAGACAGTACGGTGTTCGCTCTTTAAAAATCTGGCGATCGAGTTTGCGGAAAAAGTCTTTCCCATATTTTCAACGATATACTTCACCACCCTGTCAAAAAGATCCTGCCGGTTGATCCGATGACGCTTTACAATATCTCTGGAGATCACTGTATGGTAAATGCCATTAACAATCTGGTAGGCGCTCTGCTCGTCATACTTGCCCAAAGCAATGATGGGAAACCCGCCAAAGCGGATATATTCCTCCAGCAATTCCTTTTCGGAGCGGGGATCCTGGCTTTTAAAATCCAGATATTCCTTAAAAGACAGCGTATAAACAGGGATGCATACAAACCTCCCGGTCAGATAAGTGGATAACTCACTGGACATCAGCTTTGAATTAGAGCCGGTCACATAGATGTCAGCATCCTGCCCTTCCAGCAGACTGTTGACACATCGTTCCCATCCTTTGACTTCCTGTATTTCATCCAGCAGCAGATAGCAGCGCCCTTTTCCCTGGATCTGCTCCAACAGTTCCCTGTACATATCCGCTGCTGATATATTTTCCGGAATATCCATTTCCGTATACCGTTTTTGTATAATACGGTCATTCGGAATCCCGCGGCTCCGAAGTTCTTCTGCGAGCATTTCGAAAATAGTTGATTTCCCGCTCCGTCGAATACCTGCCAGAATTTTCACAATGGGCTGATCGATAAAAGGTGAAACTGCCTGAATATAGTCCGGTCTGACAATCACACGAATGCCTCCTTCCATGTAAAATGAATTTTGAACAAAAAGAAACGGTTTACCATTTCTTTTTATTTATTGTACCCGAAATTTATCGTTTATGCAATTCATTTTTACGGTTAGACCTTAAAAACTTTACCTGGAACATATTTTTTTATTTTTAATTCAGAAATTATCGTGTGTTTCAGGCAGCCGCTCATATTCCCGTCTTATCCCGAGTTCACCTCATGCTCTTTTTGGGCTTCTTCAATCGCTTTCAAAAACTTGATTTTTTTCATCCCTATTATCTGTCTGATTTTTAAGAAGATTCCTCATGCTCCTTAAGCTGATCAGCAGTGTGGATGTGTTGTGGAGCAGCGCCGAAGCCGTCGGCTGGAGCACGCCGGCAATGCCAGACACGATCAGTCCTGCGTTGATCCCGATGATCTGGTGATAATTTTTCCCGATCCGTTTCATCATCCCGTTTGCAAGACGCTTCAGCACGACCAGTTCTTCCAGATCTTCCGCCGCAATGGTAATGTCGGCGATCTCTCTTGCAAGCTCCGCGCCGTCGCTGATGGCAATGCCCGCATCTGCTGCAGACAGGGCAGGCGAATCGTTGATCCCGTCCCCGATCATGATGACCTTGTGTCCCTGTGCTTTCTCCCGCTCCACAAATCCTGCCTTTTCTTCCGGCAGCACCTCCGCGTAATACTCGTCCACGCCGACCCGGCGGGCGACTGCGGCAGCGGTCTTCTCACTGTCCCCGGTCATCATGACTGTTTTCTGTATTCCTTCTGCTCTCAGCGCACGGATCATGTCCGCCGCCTCTTCCCGC